>NZ_JACBAZ010000009.1 GCF_013391475.1 Oceaniferula marina
GCTAGATTAGAGCGTTTTACATACGCAGCCAGTACGGTTGTGGAGGTGTCAGGAAATCAGGATAAACTGCTTTGGTATAAGTATACAGAAAAGCAGAATTATTGGGGGTCATATGAAAAAGCAAAATTTAGAATGTATACCCCTAAAGTGTCCGACGACGAAGAATTGGAATCGCAACGTTATTGGTATTTTTCGTGCGATTGGGATAAAGCAGATGGAGGCCCCACCAAAATGGCTATACCTATAACTGACAGGGCATTACATTATTCCTTTTTGTTAGGCATTGAAAGTGATGAAAAAATTTCAAGTTTGGACTTTAAGAAGTTGCTTGAAAAAATTAGAAATAAAAAAAGAGAGGAAGCAAGATCGTTGAAAAAGGAAAAGAGAGGGAGCAGTCCTGAAGGCAGAGAGGGTTCGGCGCGTGAACAGTGAATCTTCAAGCAAGCCATGATGAAAACTTCAAAACCCGGGCTCAACTACTACACATACAGGTATTACGGTCCGACGACAGGACGGTGCTGTCGCTGAATCCAGTAAAGGTGCACCATTTCTCTGCCTAACCCGAATGGCACTTAGTTAAGCCTTTTGATAATAATTGCCATTCGGGCAAGGAGAGATGTGCGTGTTAGCGGAGGGGCAGACAAAGATGCTGCTCAGCAGTGTAAAAGGCTTGCAGCTAAGCTTTGAGATGTGGATCATGTTGATTCATTTATGATGAGATGGATATACCTGTTAATCTTTATATGTATTATCTCAACACCCGTTGGGGTCGTGCTTACGTTTATCCCATGGGGAGATCCTGACGGTTTTCACGGAGTCGGGGTTCCTTTTGCTAAGGTATACTGGGATGACGGCCTCGATTATCCTAATCTTGCAGCCTATTTATTAAATATCATAGCTGTCGCTTTTGTTTTCTTTACAGCGAAGATAAGTTACGACTGGGTGATCTGCGTATTCAATCGGAAAAATAGAAATACGGAGGAATGATAAACGAGACTGAGGGGGAGCAGATTTGGTATCTCTCTGCGTATTCGTTGAGCTCGGATTATCGTTTCATCATGAATCGATCGAAGAGTCAGGGCTCCTACATTGTACCATTCTCCCGGTTATTTTATCGGAATGGACAAATAGTGAAGAGCTTGAGATGGAAGCAAGTCGGCGTAGCTGATGGGAATGAAAAGCGGTATTTCTTTGGCTTGATTTCGGCGTTTTTCCTCAGTCATGCAGCTCGCTCCATTCCTTTGTCACGCCTTGAACTCAAGGCCAAACGAACACCGCCATTCCGACAAACGAACCACTCAAACGGTATTAGGGAGATTATCGCGGTAATACCTGCGGCGCTGACAGGATTATCAGGATTTTTAATTTTCAAAGATCAAGGGTTGCCTAAAACCTATCGCTTACTTCTTAAAAAATCCTGTAAATTCTCTTCAATCATGTGAATCCTGTCAGCGCCGCAGGCTGTTAGCCCCTGGTGTATTCGTTCTGCTCGAAGGTTCAAAGTTTACGGATTGACCTTTCTCAGCTTTGCCATGCCCATGAGTTAAAGAAGTCCATCTGCTTCTTTAGCCTAAGATCATCCATTTTTTGACCGTCATCATCTTATCTGTTTTTCACCTACTCTTCTGAAGCTTCAATCAACGCTTTCAGTGCCGGGTAGACGTGACGGGCAACGACCTGTTGGCCTCGTGCGTTGGGGTGGATGCCATCCGCGAGGTTGAGGTCTTTGTCCATCGCCACCCCTTCCAATAAAAACGGCAGCACGGCGACCTGTTTCTTTTTCCCCACGGCTGCAAAAATGCGTTGAAACTCCCGGGTGTATTCTTCACCCATATTGTCAGGCATCTGCATTCCCGCCAAGAGCACATGAACTTCCGGATGACTCGCTCTGGCCCGATCAATCATGAGCTCCAGATTGCGCTGACTGACTTTGGGCTCGATTCCACGCAAGCCATCATTGCCTCCGAGAGCAATCACGAGGATGTCCATCGGCTGACGGGCCAACACAGCCAAGCGGCGAAGCCCTCCGCGGGTGGTATCACCACTCAAGCCCGCATTGACCACGGTGATGGCCCTCCCCTCATCCGCCGCCATCTTGCGTAAGAGTTCCGGGTATGCCTCTTCCTTTTTCAAGCCATAACCAGCCGTGATGCTGTCACCGAGAACGACCACACGCGGGACCAACCGCTTGGCATCCGACTTCGCCTCTTCCTTCGCCTCTTCCTTCGCCGAAACAAAGGACGGAAGCAGCAACGCTGTCATGGATACGGCAATTACGATAGCACAGCGAAAGAGAGATGACGGATGAACAATCACGTGTATGATAAACATGCCCGCGCATTCTACTCCGATCTGAAAGATTAGCCAGAAATTTACCCGCCCGCATCTCTCCAGCGACTCACTCCAACCATTTATGAACCCATCACAGAGCTCCGCCAAGGGGAATTCCAAGCCGGAAACCCACCAGACTACGGAACACCCGCCTATGATTCTAACGACCGATCAACTGAGTAAAGTCTACCGCAGCGGTGAGCATGCATTAACCGTGTTGGACCAGGTCAGCATCCAAGTTCCCGCATCAGCCACAGCGGCAATCGTTGGCCCTTCCGGCAGTGGCAAAACCACCCTGCTCGGGCTCTGCGCCGGGCTCGACCGCGCCAGCAGTGGTGAAGTCGTTCTGGACGGTCAAAAACTCTCAACCATGAACGAAGATGAACGGGCCGGGCTCCGTGCCCGGTCGGTTGGCTTCATCTTCCAGAATTTTCAACTGATGCCGACGCTGACCGCGCTGGAAAATGTCCTTGTCCCTGGTGAGATCCAGGGACGTCCGTGCTCCCACACCATCCGCCGGGCCGAAGAGTTATTGGGTCGAGTCGGGCTTGACAAACGCATCCACCACTACCCGAGCCAACTTTCGGGAGGAGAGCAGCAGCGTGTTGCCATCGCCCGGGCGTTTATTCACCAACCGAAAATCCTGTTTGCCGACGAACCCACCGGCAACCTCGATGAAGAAGCCAGCGAACTGGTCGAAAACATGCTCTTCGAACTCAACCGTGAGTCCGGAACCGCCCTGGTTCTGGTTACCCACGATTTGGAGCTGGCCCGCAAGGCATCCATCACCTTCCACCTCAAGGGCGGGAAACGGATCGATTCCAACCAAGCCCCCAAACATCGCGACGTCTGATGCTCTCCGTAATCAAACATCTCTTCAGCCGCTGGGCATGGAAAATGGCGTGGCGGGACAGCCGCCCGGTGCGCTGGCGCCTGCTCCTGTTCTCATCCTCGATCATCTTCGGTGTGGCTGCGCTGGTCACGATTGGCTCTCTGAGGAACAACCTCAACGAAGCGGTCGAAAGCCAGGCAAAATCCTTGCTGGGGGCCGATCTGATGGTGGGCTCACGCCAACCCTATCAGAAACCTGCCGAAGATTGGTTTACCCGGCTGCGCGTTGATGGAGCGCAACAATCGAGTGAGATCTCCTTTACCACCATGCTCCGCCTCGGTGAGCAAAGCAGCCCGAAACTCGTCAACCTGCGCGGCATCGAAAAAGCATTCCCCTACTACGGCAAGGTCACCACCAGCCCGCCGGATGCCTGGGAAAAATTGTTTACCACCCCGGGCATCATCGTGGAGTCCTCGTTTTTGAAAAGTATGAATGCCGAAGTTGGTGATACCGCACGCTTCGGCAACACCGAACTGCCGGTGTTGGGTGTCCTGCTCAAGGCTCCGCCTTCGTCCTCAGGTTTCAGCGCCCTTTCACCCACCGCCGTCACCTCGCTCGACACCCTGGAACAGTCACAACTGGTAGGAGGCAAGAGCCTCGTCTTCTACCGCAAGTATTTCAAACTACCACCGGGAATCGACCCCGAAGCCGTGGTCAAAGATAAAGCTCAACTGATCGCCAAACAACGGCTGACCCAAACGACGTCGAAACGCCGGAGCGAAAACATCGAAAAAGCAATCAACCGACTCTACACCTTTTTCAGTCTGATAGGCCTCAGCGCCTTATTCCTTGGAGGTATCGGTATCGCCGGAGCCATTCATACCCACGTGCATGATCGGCTCTCGGCAGTGGCCACCTTGCGCTGCCTCGGCTGCTCTGCCGCCCGGGCCTTTTCTGTGTATCTTGCTCAGAGTCTGGCGATGGGCATCGCTGGATCACTGCTCGGAGTCCTGACCGGCTGCTCATTGGTAGAACTCACCCGCATCGTCCTTGAGCGACTCCCCGCCGGACTGATCCCCTTCGAAGTCGAGGTCTCCCCCGCCTGGGACATCATCCTGAACAGTGCGGGGATTGGGCTCTGGATCACCTTGAGTTTCGCCCTGCTTCCTCTACTCGCCGTCCGACGGGTCAGTCCACTCGCCGCCCTGCGCCGGGCCGATGGCATCCAACAATCCAGCAAACGGGATCCCTGGCGCTGGGTTGTCATGCTTTCACTGGTGCTGTTCTCCTTTCTTCTAACCTATTGGGAAACGTCCGGACAGAACAAGGGAGGCATGATCGCGCTGGGCTATACCTTTTTCCTACTGGTCTCCTTTTCGGTACTCTCTCTTTCTGGATTCCTACTACGTCATTTGGCAAAAAAATGCTCACGCCCGGGCTGGCCATTTGTTTTGCGTCAGGGGATCGCAAACCTCCACCGCCCGAACAACCAGACCGGCATCTTTATGGTATCCATCGGTCTCGGGGTATTCCTAATCTTCACTCTGCTTCTCACCCAGAATATTCTACGCCAATGGCTCGACCCCGAACGCATGGAAAACCGTCCCAACCTGTTTCTCGTCGACGTGCCCCCCGAAGAGGAACAGCAAGTGGAGCAACTCATGAGCCAAAGCCGGGTGAAAATGCTAGGCAACGCTCCGATCGTGCAGCTTCGACTGACTGAGATCAAAGGCACTCCGGTCAATGAATTGATTGTCCCTTCCTCTGGCCGCAAGCCCATTCCCCGCTGGATCCTTCGCCGGGAGTTTCGATCCACCTTCCGGGAAAACCTGACCGATACCGAAACCTTGCTCAGCGGAGAATGGGTCGGCTCTGTCGAGGGCCTGCAACCCGATGCCGCCATCCCCGCCAGCTTTGAGCAAAAGCTCGCATCCGATCTCGGACTGCAACTCGGCGACGAAGTCACCATGTCGATCGAAGGCTTTGGTGAGTCCGTCAAGGTTCGGGTCGCCAGCCTGCGTGAAGTCGATTGGAGAAGTATGAACCTCAACTTTTTTATCGTATTTCCAAAGGGAAGCATCGACCCCTATGTCTCGTTTAATGTTCTGGCGGCCCACTCTCCGGATGCGGATGCCACGGCCGAGTTCCAGCAATCGGTCTTCGAACAACTCCCCTATGTCAACAGCATCGACGTCAGCCTCATCCTAACAACCGTTCAATCCGTGCTCGACACAGCAGCGAGCACCATCCGGATCATGGCCATGTTCACGGTGTTTACCGGCGGCATTGTGCTCATTGCATCCATCCTGTCGGGTCGCCGTGTCAGGGTTCGGGAGAGCGCCCTCCTCAGAACACTCGGAGCGTCCCGTGAACAAATGGCGCGCATCCTTGCCGTTGAATACGCCTTGCTTGGAAGCATGGCCACCCTGACCGGTGCGGTCTTGGCGCTGGTTGCCAGTTCACTTCTTGGCAGACTCGTTTTCGAAGGGGCCAGCGAAGGAGAAAGCTACCGCATCCCGTGGGAAATGTTAGCACTCAACTCACTGAGCTGCATCTGCCTGATCGTCTTACTCGGCATGCTGCTCAGCAGAGGAATTGCCAAACAACCACCGCTTCAAATCCTCCGATCCGAAGAAATGCACTAAGCCCTCATCTGCAAAATCAGTACCGGGCGATTGAAGGTATTCAATCTTCCGTTGAAAGAAACGCGGGACCACCCGATAGCTAGACACCACCTAACACATCAAGATCATACACTCCACTTGCCAGCTCGCCTCCCTGCACAATTCGCGCACGTAAACCACCCTGCCCTTTCAGAAATTCATGCGTCCCAGGGGCACAGGCCTGATCCATCCAATAACAAGGAGCGCACTCGCACGAACCGGTCAGCTCCAGATCACCTAACGAAAATCGTTTATCGATCAGGGTATTCAAATCCACCCCCTCGACCACCACGTTTCTCCGGAAGGCTCTGGGGTGAAGATCACCTTTGACAATTTCATCGCGGACCCGCTCATACACTGCCCAATCGAACAATGTGATTTGCCCTTTGTAATCCGGCTTATAATCAAAAAACCGATCTCCCACGATGCCACTGCCGGCGACACATTCGATGGATTCGGCTTCCTCGATTGCGTAGTCCATGGCGCCCTTGCCGTGTCGTCCATAGTAATTATGGCCCGTCGAAATAAAGAGATGTTTGATCTGCACCTGCATGCCCTGAATGATGCCTTGGCAAAAAAATAAAAAAAGAGGCAATTTCGACATTTCGATTCTTGAACGATCCGGCCTTTCTGTTGGAGCCAAAGGATAAGCCCCCATGGAAAGACCATCTTCAAGCCGAGGTATCGGCAACGGATCGAGGCCAATCCGATCTGCCGGATATTCTGATATGATCCGGTCCTTCGTTGAAGGCAGCGATCTTGACTAAGCCAGAAGATCGCGCATTTCGCCATCGCTCAGGCCACTCATCATCGGCGTGCTTTCATCACTCATTTCACCTGTTGCCGCGCTGATCACTGAGCGTTTGCGTTCCTGCAAGCGGAGGATTTTTTCCTCCACGGTTCCGCGGGTGATGAATTTATAAATCGTCGAGGGTTTGGTTTGACCGATCCGGTGAATTCGGTCGGCAGCCTGGGCTTCAACCGCCGGGTTCCACCAAGGATCAAACAGCACCACGGTATCCGCAGCGGTCAAGGTAAGACCATAACCACCGGCTTTCAGACTGATCAAAAAGACCGGGGGGCCGTCCGGTTTCTGGAACCGTTTTACGACAGAAGAACGATCCGTCGTGGATCCATCAAGATAGCAGAAGTCGATATCCTCCCGGTCCAATTCATCCCGGATGAGAGAAAGCATCGACGTGAATTGGGAAAACACCAGCACCCGGTGGCCACCACGTTCAGCTTCATCCAATAGCTCCATCAATCGGGCCAACTTCGAGGAAACCTCCTGTAGACTTTGGCGCCCTAGTTGATCATCCAGTAAGCGAAGGTCACAGCATGTCTGCCGTAAGCGCAACAAAACCGTCAGCATCTGCATGCGACCAGCATCCGGCCCCGACTGCTTACGCAGGGCATCCACCTTCTCCACCCCCTGCCGAAGAATCGACTGATAAGTCTCTTTTTGCATCGGCGACGGGTCGCACCAAACCACACTCTCCATCTTCGGAGGAAGATCCTTGGCGACAAGCGACTTCGTCCTGCGTAACATAAAGGGCGAGGTGCGCCAGCGCAGGCGCTGCATCGC
This sequence comes from Oceaniferula marina, assembly GCF_013391475.1. Lineage (NCBI taxonomy): Bacteria > Pseudomonadati > Verrucomicrobiota > Verrucomicrobiia > Verrucomicrobiales > Verrucomicrobiaceae > Oceaniferula > Oceaniferula marina. Next base: position 7,412 of record NZ_JACBAZ010000009.1, read on the forward strand.
TGCCATGTCAGGGACTTCCGCTTGGCATGGCAATTCATAACGCAGCCGAAAATCCTCGCGCCCCCCCAGATAAGAAGGCATCAAAAATTGAAAAATCGACCACAGGTCACGCACGCCATTTTCCACGGGTGTGCCAGTGATTGCGATCCGGGCAGGCACATTCATCCTTCGTGCGGCTTTGGCGGCCAAGGTGTCCGGGTTGCGGATCGCACTCGCTTCGTCCAGCACCATCACGCCGAGCTTGATCCTTTCATATTGCTCGACATCTCGATCGAGAAGCGCGTAGCTGGTGATAATGATATCCGCCGCCTCCATCACCTCGAAGTAATCCTTACGCTTAGAACCATGCATGACCAAGACCGTCATATCCGGAACAAACTTGGCAGCTTCATCACGCCAGTTTCCTAACAAGGTCGCAGGACACACCACCAGTGCAGGCCCGGAAGCTTCAGCACCTCCATGAGCTTTCCATAACTTGACGACTGCCAGGGCTTGCAAGGTTTTCCCCAATCCCATGTCATCAGCCAGCAAGGCCGCACCACTTCCAGCTAATCTTCGGTAAAGCCACTGCACTCCCTCATACTGGTACTCGCGCAAAATACCCGTTAGATCATCCGGCAATGCAGGCACCGGATCTTCGTTCCTATACTTTTCGGATCCCTCCGCATAATAGTCCTGCAATCGCCCGAGGTAGGCCTCATGCTGCGCCCCCACCAGATACTGCCCTGACTCCTGGCGCGGGTCCGTATCCAGCAACAATCCCTCCATCACCTCCGCATCGAAATGAGACAGCACCGCTTTCCCTCCACGCGGCATGGCCATCGTCCGGCTTCCGGACATCAGAAGTTTGCGAACCGCATCCGAGCTCAGCGTCTGATCGCCACACTGCCAGGCGATGTCACAGGATAACCAATCCTCACCGTGGCCACTCACCTCGACATGAGGCACAATCCGCTCAACCCGAGATTCGACATGCGCCAGCTTCTCCTCGGTCTGGACCGACCACTTCTTTCGCAAGCCCGGAAGACGAACGGTCAAAAACTCAAGCACCTGCTCTTCACCGCGAAGAAAGAGCAAACCACTGGCGTCGAGCATCTGGAAGCCGACAGCCATCAACTCCGCGACCGCTGACTGCTCGAATTCCTCATTCCTAACCCACCACAGGTTGGGTTCCCCGGAGGAAATGGGAAACCCATTTCCAGCGGCCGACCGCGAAGGTTTGGCCTGGCCGAGTGGAACCTGGACATTTTCCGGGTACAGCCCACGAAGCTGCACCTGCAGAGCCCGAGTCGACCCCGCAATTTCCATTTGAATTTCAGGCACTGCCGCCTTGATACGCAGACCGCCGAGATCGTCTGGCAATTGGTACATCTCAGCGAGTGCCGGCAGCATTCCGATCAAGGCTTTGGTCTTCATCGGCTGCCAATCATCCGAAAGCACCGTATCCGTATCCGATGTATCAATCACCAAGCGTGAAACATCCGGAGCCCAATCCTCAAGCCAGTCGGCAAGAGCCGATCCAAGGGGAACCAATGACGAGCCCACCATGCGGATCCGACACTCCGAACCATCCAGATCCAGCTCCAATGCCGGCTTCAGACGATCCATCACAATCTCCACCGGCACTCCGGCCCGTGAAACCCTGCGGTGGCCGGCGAGAACCCGGTAAAACCCTGCCATTTGCTTCTCCCCCAGAGAAAGCATCGCGGCATCCACCTTACCCGTCGCTTCATACAACCAACGACTCAAGGCCCGGTCCGACACACTCGTTTCCTCCTCAGCAACGACCTCGGCCCGACGTAAGTGGATGGCTCCAGCCCCCTTCTCCGGAAACAGTGGGGCAAGGGCCACTTCCATGGGAACAACATCCACCGTTCCCGGTAGTTCCCGTAATGGCTGCCCGGATGGCTGGGCTTGCGGCTGTTCGTCGGTTGGTCTGACCGGTGCCTGATCCATGATCCCGGCAAGCATCAAAGCCGTTGCATGTTCACACAACGCTCCGCTTCGACGGGCCATGCTACATCCGCAATGGTTTCTTACCTCATGCGGCCCCAGCACCTTGACCGTCACCCGCATCGGCCGGCGCCCAATGTCAAAACTTCCCTGGAACACATCCCCCTTGCGGCTTACCTGAATGAGTTTCCGAGACTTCAGCAGGGATCTAGCTTCTCTAAAAACCCGCCCTCCCGAGGCCTTGCCAATCCATTGTTCGGTAATTTCCATGATGCTCGTGCTCCCCGGATCTTGTAGGGACGCGCACAGAGTGCCCAATTGCGGCCCCAGTGCAATGCCACGTTTGCAGATCGACTGATTTTTGTCTTTGGCTCGGTGCCCGATTCGTGCATGTTTCGTTCCGGACTCCGGTGCCGCCCGCCGATCCCCAATTCATACCCAGACCATTTCCCGAGGACCAGATGAAAATTGTCGCCATCGCCAACCAAAAAGGAGGAGTCGGAAAAACCACGACCTCCATCAACCTGTCAGCCGCCCTGGCCGCCCGAGGTCAGAGGGTTCTGCTCATTGACCTCGACCCCCAGGCAAATGCAACCAGCGGCCTCGGCTGTGAACCGGACGGGCAGGAAAGCATGTATTACCCGCTGATCGGAGAAAGCAGCATGGAAGAAAAAATCATCCCTTCCCGGCTCGAAAACCTCTCCTTGATCCCATCCGGTATGGACCTCGCCGGAGTGGAAATCGAACTCGCCCGGCGTGAAGACCACCTGATGCGCCTGCGCAACTTACTCTCCAAGTCAAAACAGCACAACCAGTTCGACTTCTGCATTCTCGACACCCCGCCGTCACTCGGCGTGCTGATGACCTCGGCGCTCGCTGCAGCGGATGAAATCCTCATCCCTCTCCAATGTGAGTGGTTCGGCCTGGAAGGGCTGGCCAAAATCGTGCAAGTCATCGAACAAATTCGGGACACCGGGGCCAATCCGGATGTCCTGCTCGAAGGTATCCTGATGACGATGTATGACGGCCGCACCAACCTTTCCCGCCAGGTGGTGGAAGAAGTCGCCAATTATTTCCCATCCCAGATTTACCAAACCGTGGTTCCCCGCTCGATCCGTATCGGCGAAGCACCCAGCCACGGGCTGACGATCTTCGAACACGACCCCAATGGCACGGGAAGCAAAGCCTACAACGGTGTCGCTGATGAATTCCTGACCCGCCACGCCGTATGTGCACCACCCATTGCCAGCGTCTGATTCCGATGAAAATCATTCTTTCAAGAATGCTCCTCGGCCTGGTCGTCCTCCCCCTCCACGCCAAAGATCAACCGCTACTTACAGAAGCAGAAGCTCAAACCGATGACGGTCGCAGTTGGTATGGGCTCTGGCCGAGTCTGACCAAAGAGGCTCTGGCTCAAGGCTATGAGATCCCACTCCCTTTTGGAGTATCCGCCACCTACATCAACCTTCAACGCAATGTCGAAGTCAAGGACGTCAAGGCCGGGGTCAACGGAGACCTGAAAAACGTCTCCCGCTTCCTTGCCGTCGATACCGAAAATGAAGTTCAGACGGGGCTGATCAGGCTCGATGCCTTCCCCCTGCCCTTTCTCAATGTCTACGCCTTTGGCGGCAGAATTGACAACCAATCGGAAGTCGATCTGAACATCACCATCCCAGGCCCTGGAGGTGGTGACATCACCCGTGACATCCGGGTATTCCCCGATCTACAAGCTGACATCTGGGGTGCAGGGGCCAATCTCTCCGGTGGGTATAAAAACTTTTTTGCTTCGTTCGATGCCGTCTATTCCGCGACCGACCTCGGTGGAGCATTCAGCGACACGGTCGACGTCTGGATCTACTCCGGCCGTATCGGTTACCGCGGCAAAATCTATGGCTACACCACCACCTTGTTCGCTGGTGCCGCCTATTGGGACTCCGAAACCATCATCAGCGGCAGCCTTCCCCTGGGAAACAACAACACCCTCGATTTCGAGGTCCTACAAGGGCCGGCCAAGCCATGGAACGGGCTGGTGGGATGCGCCGTGGATGTCAACCCCCACTGGCAAATCCAGGCCGAACTCGATTTTAATTTCGATGACATGACGATGCTCGTCCTCGGAACCACTTACCGGTTCTGATCGATCAGCACCACGCGGTTCAACCCGGCTCACACAGCCAGGCCAAGATCAAGATTCCGGATCCACCTCCTGTTCCTCTTCATCCGGTTGGAAGGCAACCAGCCCTTTTGATTCCAGACGGACTCGACCACTCGAAGACGTTTCCTCATCAAAGAGCAGAACCAGATACTTCTTGGTTTTGTAATGAAACGTATTGCGGACCAGAAATTTCTTTTTCCCTTCTTTCTCGTAAGCCAACTCAAACGACAACGCCTCACCGTTTTTAGCGTCCGGAGCAACATGGATACCTTTTCCCGGCTCCAAGCGAAACTCTTCCTCTCCCAGTTTCCCATCCAAGGGCAATTCGGAATGGTTGTAAAAATAATAGGAACCATAAGGTAAGTCCTTCGGATTGTCTGGAATGACAACGATTTCACACCCACTTTGTTGAGGCTCCTCATCCTGCTTCACCTCCTCCTCTGGCGTCACCTCCTCATCCTGCGTCTCTCCCTCCTCTGGTTTCTCTTCATCCTCCTGCTTCACTTCATCCTCTAGTTTCAGAATGACCAGAGCATGATCCGGGGCATCCGCGAGTTTCACCGTGCCCAACTTGCGCGGCTCCCCATCCTGCTTGATATAAAAATGAAGCTCGGAAGCCTCCGTACTTAAGGGCTTGGAACGCTTCATCGGGGCCAACTCGATGCCCTTCAATTCAGAATCCTGATCCGAGCGCCAGTAAAACGACTTCCCGTCACCTGGTGAATCCCACAAGGTCACGGCAAGTAGTTTTTCCTTTTCTTGGGCAAGAAGCCATCCCCCGCTGATCGCAAAACTTAAACCCAGGATGATCAAACAACGAAACATGGCCATAATCCACTTCTAGCCTCCTACAGCATTTTGACAAGCAGATTCAAATCCGCTGCTCACGATCCACCCTGGTCACGGGCAATGGCCAACCAATCGGCAAAGTGAGGCTTCCAGCCCAAGGCTCGGATTTTATCAGACAGCACGCGCTTACTGCTGCTTCCTCTACGCCGGGTCACCTCTCCTGGTTGTGCCACCGGGGGTAATGCCATCCCATAGGACTCAGCCAACTGCTGATAGCACTCCAACTGGGTCAGGCTTACCGACGAGATATTGTAGATTTGACCCTGTGCTCGGAGCCCCAGCTCAGCCAGCAGGTAACAAGCCGACGCAACATCATCACGGTGGACAAAGTTCAACACCCGCTCGCCTGCACCATCCAATCTGGCACGACCATTGATAAAGGAAGTGGCGGTATAACATCGCCCGGCACCGCAGAGCGCGGATAGACGAAGCACCACACCGCCAGCCTCAATAGCCGCGCGTTCGGCTTCAAGTAAGATTGCTGCCGTTTCCGTCGATGGCACCGTCGTGCTGGCCTCCGTGACCTCACTGTGATCCTGCTGACCATACACCGAAGTGCTGGAGATAAATAAGAAGGGCGTGCCTGAAAATCTGGAGGATAAATGGCGACATCCATCGAGATACACCGATCGGTAAGCGTCAGGGCCACCACCACCGGACGCAGCACAATGAATCACCAAATCATACTCCCCCGGCAAAGCCAGAACCGCATCTTCATCGGAAAGGTCACAAGCCGTCACGCCCGGACCACCAGTCCGACTGAGGCAATCCACCTGCCAGCCCCTCGCTTCAAACAATGGCTTCAAGGCATGACCGAGAAAACCATAGCCCGCAATCAACAAGCTAGCCATCCATCTTGATTCCCAAAAGTTCTTCCGTCGCCTCACGAGGACGAGCGGTCAAAATATCCGGTTTCCCCTCGGTTACCAACACCGTGTGTTCGAAATGAGAAGAGTTCTTGCGGTCATTTGTAATCACCGTCCAGCCATCACTGAGAATGGTTACTCCAGGTACCCCTGCATTCACCATCGGCTCAATCGCCAACACCATGCCCGGTCGCAGCTTGGGGCTACGGCCCGGCGGACGAAAATTCGGAACCTGCGGTTCTTCATGCAGGTTTCGCCCGACACCATGACCGACAAATTCTTTGACCACTGTAAACCCATAAGGCTGCACATGTGCCTCCACCGCACCACACAAATCCGCGAGGTGTGTCCCATTGCGGGCGTGATCAATGGCCTCATACAGGGATTGTTCGGTGGCACACAGAAGCCGCTTGGTTTCCAAATCGATGTCACCCGCAGGAACGGTGGTTGCATTGTCTCCAATCCAGCCACCTTTTGTGATGCCTACGTCGATTTTCAAGATATCCCCAGGCCGGATAATCGTATCGGACCCAATGCCGTGAACCACTTCCTCATTGCGGGAAATACAGATATGTCCGGGAAACCCGCGATAGCCAAGAAAAGCGCTTTTACATGAGCGTTCCTTCATCAACTCCGCCGCGTAGGCGTCAATCTCACCCGTGGTTTTGCCAGGCTGCACAGCCTTGGCACAGAGCTGAAGAATCTCACTGGCCGTCTCACAGGCAACACGCATCTTGCGGATATCCGCAGCAGATTTAATCGGAATACGAACTTTTTTAGCCATGGGTCTCAATTGAATGGATCACCGGAATACATCCCCGGTGACGCAGAGATACTCCCATCCGCGTCGATGAAAAGAAAAAAGCCCCGCGAAACGTATCATACGTCCGCAGGGCTTCGTTAAATGGTTAAAAAATAAGCCGAAATACCTTCGTTTAACGCGTAGCCATTTTCTTCCGGTCCCGCTCCACCTTGTCGAGCAGCGCACGGTTTGATGACTCCGTCCGGACGACCTCACCGTCCACTTCGATATCGACAATGATTCCGATCATGTTGTCCACCCGGCGACCGCCAGGTACGTTGGGACCACATCATCCACCACCAACCGGTGGCTGGACCTTCCTCACGAGATACACTGTTTCGGTATTCACCGTCAGCGTATCACCGTCGTAGATTTTACCCGTGGAAAGCGTGCCTTCCTTGGTTTTGCGGACCATGCCTCCCTTTTTCAGGTCTCCCTCATCGTAATAAATCGTATAGTTCAGGGTGACATCCTCAATGGATACCTTCCCACGGTTATAGACTTCGATGGCAAAACCGACGCGCGAGGTGTCTTTACCGTCTTTGGTTTTCTCTTCCTTGAACTTCAAGCGAACATTTTTGGCCACTTCAAGCAGGTCCTGTTTTGACAAAACATAGGCCTGGCATTCATCGGAAAGCACCGAAAGGGAAAAGCTCATCGCCTTCCCCTTGGCGTTTTTCACCGTGACCGATTTCTTTTTGGCATCGTATGCCGTCAAGGTCGCGTCAAAGGACTTCGTCTTCCCCTGGTCATAGAAGGTCCGTAGCTCCAGCGCCTGTGACGGCAGAGCTAAGGCCAGAATGGCCAAGGCTGTGTTCATTGTGTATCGTAGTGTGTGCATATCGTCTAAAGAGCGGTATCATCAATTACATTCGTGTCAAATCGATTCAAAAACTTGAGGCCAGCTACCTTATAGCTCATCTCACTCGGAAAGCACGCGGGCCAGCTTCCGCAGCGTAAGCAAAGCTTCCTTCCTCTCGGTATTCATCGAAGGTCCGTCCTCTCGCTCGATCACATCCAAAAGTTCAGACAAGCCACTCGGATCCCCCTCCCCTTGGGCAAGTCGACCTGCAGCCGCAAGCATCGAGGCAAAACGCATGTCAGCACTTGCCTGCGGCCATGCCCGGATGGCTTGGGGCGATACCGAAAGAGCTCCCGAGTCCCCGGACCCGACACGTAAAGTCACCATGGGCCCATCATCTGTAGACTCTCCAGCCAACTCCAACTCATAAAAGACATAATTACCCCGTGAATAAGAAACATCCGGGGACAAGCCGGCTTCCTCACCGCTTTCGGTAGCTGTTACAGGCTCCCCATAACCCATCAACCGGGAGCGGGAAACACGCGAAGGATCCAAATGGAGCTCCGCAACACAAGCGGTCGTATCCGCGCCGGAGGCAGCAGCCACATGCACAGCCAGCAACACACTATGTTCATTCCAAGGCGTCTGGCACATCTCCAAATCGGCATGCAAGCGTGCACCCTGAAGCATTTTCGGAGACTTGTAGCTAAAGTGGTTCACCAACTCTTCGATGCGGATTGTCGCTTTCGGAGGGAGGGCATTCCGCTCGTTCAGGTAACGGCTCAGCCATGTCCAGGACGAAGCCCCTGCATTCATAGGAACCATCAACCCTTGCCCGGCCACCACCGGCTGCCATGTCTGCTCTCTCGACTCTGGCACTTCAGCTGCCATTTCCCAATCAGCCTGGCGAATGCTGCGGGCCAGAACCTCACGATAGCGTCCATTTTCTTCGGTCATGGCCCAAGCCAAGGCCTCTTGTTCAGGTGTGCGCTCCGAAACCTTCCCACTTCCCCTGGGAATCACAGGAGCCATTAACTTGAGAGTCTCCCACTGGGTCCAATCGGGCCCCACTTCCTGCTCGGCCACCTCGGACGATTGAGGTTTTCCGGCAGGCTCCATAACGAAGAAGACCCCCAAAGCAAGGGCTGCCGCCACGCCGGCACCCGTGACCCAGGGGTGTTTCCACCATGGCATGTGTGCACTCGCAATATCTTCGATCACTGGATTGGAACCGGCACTCCGGACAGCCTGTCGCTGGGCGGAAGTAAGCATCTCAACCTCTCCCCCCCCAAGGGAATCCAGCAACAAAAACGAGGTTTCACGCACTTCGTCGACGGCCGCACGAATGCGAGGGTCGCGCTGAACCGCACGGGCCATCTCGACCGCATCCGTCCCTTTCAGCTCACCGAGAGCAAAGGCAGTAATCCGGGGGTCATTGATATCGATATTCATCTGATTGGTTGTTGAGGGGGCGGTGGGATTGCGGAGTCGTTGAAAGGATCGTTTATCTGGATTATTTTAAGTCGTCGGGAAGCATGGAGCGGAGCCGCTTCATCCCCGTATGGATGAGAAAACCCACATTACCTTGACTCAGCCCGGTTTCCTCACTGATTTCTTGATAGGAGTATCCTTTCTCAAATTTAAGCAGTATCACGGTTGCCTGATTCTCCGGCAAGCGGGAGATATAGGATTTCACCATCTCTACCCGCTCATGGTCGGCCGTAGCCTGATAAGGTGTCGGACCACCGCTGTCACGGCGCTCCAAGACCTCATCCTCCACGGCAACAAGACGCTTCTCTTTACGCAAGACATCGAGAGCCCGATTCCTGCACACGGTGAAGAGCCAGGATTTCAGACCTTCGCTAACCTTGCCGGCGTCCTGCTGATAAAGCCGGATGAACGTATCCTGAACGACATCACGGGCACGGTCCAAATCATGCACGATGGTCCGTGCATATCCAATCAGCGGCGATTCATATTCTGAAATCGCACGTTCAACGAGATCTGCACTGGTTTCCACCATATCCTTTGTTTGCTCGCCATCCCGGGGGTCGGGCTGACTGTCCGTATCCTTGTTATCGCCCATGCCAGGCACTTTCTACGGATTGAAACGAAGGTCGCGGATATTTCTTGGGCCTAAATGATCTTTTTTTTTCAAATCCGATCAAATCGACAGCTCCGGCGAGGGTGAATGCATGATTTGATTGGTAATCTCAAGGGCCAAGGCGAGGGCATCCGCACCCTGCTGGCCGGAAACTTCTGGCGTGGCTCCCAAATTCACACTCTCAATGAAGGAGGCCAACTCCAGCTTGAGAGGCTCGTCCTTTTCGATATTCACTTCGACTTTTTCAATCCCCCCGGCTCCCATGCGGTACATGCCCGCGCTTTGCTCCTGGTAATCCAGAGACAAATAACAATCCCCCTGGAACACGCGAATTTTACGCATGCGCTCCGGGCTGATCCGACTCGATGTCACATTCGCAACACAGCCATTTTCAAAACGAATACGCGCATTGGCAATATCCTCACGCGGCGTCATCACGGGAACTCCGACAGCATCCACGCTCACCACCGGGGATCGCACCAAATGCAGAATGATCTCAAGATCATGAATCATCAAATCAAGCACCACCCCGATATCGATGCTCCGATTCGGAAACGGCGACAAACGATGAGCTTCGATAAAACGAGGCTCCTTCAACTTATCCTCAAGTTCCCTCATGACCGGGTTGAAACGCTCGATATGCCCAACCTGCAAAATGCGGTCGCAGCGTTTTGACGTCTCAATCAACGCACGGGCATCGTCCAGGCTGTCAGCAATCGGCTTTTCCATCAACACGTGCACCCCTTGCTCCATCAGCGTGCAGCCGACGTTTCGGTGGGCAACCGTCGGCACAGCCACAGTGGCAGCATCCACTTCGGCAGCAAAAGCATCCAGAGAATCCACAGCTTTCCCCCCGAACTCGGCGGCCACTTGCTCCGCGCGCTCCATATCCTGATCATAAACGGCAACCAATTCGCAACCATCCAACAAAGAAAATACCCGGGCATGGTTACGACCCATGGCCCCCGCTCCTGCTACTCCGACACGTAAACTCATGCAGCTATCCCTAGGCCAATCGCATCGCAATGACAAGAGCCGGCAAACAAATGCCAAAAAAAGTTTCATTTTTTATCTAAGGCGATCGCCCCCTCACCCGTTGTGCCGCTGGACACATCGTTGTTCCCTACCTACACCCCACACACCCAATACAACCAAAAACCACCCAAGCAGTTGATGATCAATGGATTAAAAACACAAAGAAATTAAAACACACAAACACATCAAACCCAAGATCCATCACTGCACCCCATCCCACCCCAAACATCCATCCTCAATAAATCTCGTTTTTTTCGCTGGTCTCCGCTGAAGACACCCCTATATTTCCCTTCAAACACGATCCTAATCCTGCCCCCTCATCCTGTAGTCCCTCATACACCCCTTCCCTGGGACGGCGGAAAACCAACATTAAAACCAGAATTTCGAGACCCAGATCACCCATCCGATTTTTCCATCCGATTTTCACATCCTACACCTACACACCATGAGCTTACACGCCCAACTCTCACCTGAAGCCCAAGCACGACTGCACGCGCAACAGCGGAATTCAACCATCACCAGTATCATCATCGCCATTCTGGTCGTCTTGCTGATCGGCATCATCCTCCTCTGGATCCTGCTCCCGCCCATCGATAACTTCACCCCGGAAATTGTATCCTACCAAGCTGGCACGGAAGAAAACGATAACGTCAAAAAACGTGAAATGACACGTGCGGTCGAACGCAAACCATCCGCACCCTCATCATCGATGGCCAAAGTCATTGCAGCCAATACCCAATCCAACACCGCCATTCCGGTGCCGGAAATCGATGTCCCGGACCCATCCACTGACTTTGGTGACGGTGATGATTTCGGTGACGGCTGGGGCGACGGCGACGGACAGGGCGGCGGAGGCTTCGGAGGTATTCCGGCCACCATGCAAAAACGCTGCACCAAAGGTGACCGCCTGAACCGCTTGGCCGCCAATGGCGGAAACGAGCAATGCGAAGTCGCCGTGGAAAAAGCCCTGCAATGGCTGAAAAAAACCCAAAACAAAGACGGAAGCTGGAGCCCTCAACATAAAGTGGGTATGACCGGACTCGCCATCCTGACCTTCCTCGGACGCTGCGAAACACCCAACTCCGAAGAGTATGGTGACGCCGTCACCCGCGGCATCGTTTACCTCGTCAATGTCTGCATGAAAAACAACGGCAAAATGGCATCCGACTTCAAAGGCCACTGGAGCTACGAACACGGGATCGCCACTTACGCCCTCGGTGAGGCTGCCACCTTCTGCATCAAACTCGGCATCAACATTCCAAACCTCAACGAAGCCACCAAAATGGCCGGTGACTGGATCCTCGAGCACCAGCACAACAACGGTTCATGGACCTATAAATACGAGCACTCCAGCGGACACCACGACAACTCCGTCGGGCTCTGGCAAATCCAGGCACTCAAAGCCTGTAAACACACCGGCCTCTGGAAAGAGTCCGAGTTCAAAGGTGTCATGCGCAAGGCCCTCGGCTACATCAAAAACACCCAGAACAAAAACGGTGGAATCGGTTACAACTCTGCTGCCGGCCGCGATATCGGCTGGACCATGACCGGCGCAGGCATGCTCGCCTACCAAATGTGGGACAAGAGTCACGACTCCGTGGTCCGCCAGGGAGCCAAGCACATCAAGAAAAATGCCAAGTTCGTGTTCAACTCAGCCGATTCAGATCTCTATCGCCACTACTACCACGCCCAGGCCATGATCAACCGGGGCGGCGGAGACTGGAGCTTCTACAACAAGCTCTTCCGTGATGAGCTGCTGAAAAACCAAAACGACAATGGTTCATGGAAAAACGTTGGCGGCGGAGCCAAGGTTCACGCCGTTGGCGCGGAATACCAAGGGGGGTCAGCGAAAGCGGTCCACTATCGCACCTGTTTGGCTGCACTGATGCTGGAAGTCTATTATCGCTTCCTGCCAGCCACGGGAGCCAAAACCCGCTAAGGAATACCCTTCATCCTTTTTCAAACAAACGGCACTGTGCAGGTTCACAGTGCCGTTTTTTGTGCCTTCAACGATGCTCCTCCACAGAACAAACGATCGGATAATACCAAGTAGTAAAACAGACGGGACGATAGCCGAGATGAATGAGTTCTTTGGTAAGGCGCGACGAAGGAATGGTGCGGGCACCATGACTAAGGAGAAACAAAGCCAAAGGAGTCATTCATCCGGAACTCTCATGGATCACGCAGTGCTTTTCCAAATACCTCAACAACGATCAATCGTCTCGTCTGTTTTGCGGAGTGGTATAATTTCAGCTTCTCCTCTTGCCCAAGGGTCAAAAACCACTAACATCAATCTAAGATCCCATGGCTGCTGAAGAAACATGGCGACGAATCGCCAAGCACACCTCTCGAAAAGTCAACCGTGCCTGGTGGCTTCAGTCCCTCGCCACCCCGCTGATGGCCTGCTCCCTGGTCCTTTCTTGCGCCATTCTCATCCTACGCACACTTCCTAACTCTCCGGCACCGATCCATCTGGGTACCATCAGTCTGGCCATACTCACTCTCGTCACCGTTATGTGCTGGCTGATCGCTCGCCGCCGATTTGAATCACCGGCCGACTCGATGATTCGCTTGGAAGCCGCCATGCACCTGAAGAATGCGTTAACCGCCGCGGAACATGGCGTCAGCCCGTGGCCCGCCCCCCCGGCACAAATTCACGATGGAATCCAGTGGCATTGGAAACGACTGCTGACTCCTTTGGTCGGATCCACCTTACTGGTCGCCTGTGGTTTTTTGATCCCGATCCAGGCAAAAACCGACAAACAACAAATCATTCAAGAACCTGCAGCATGGAATGAACTCAACAGTAGCCTCAACCGCCTCGACCGGGAGCAACTCGCCGACGAAGACTACCTCGATGAGATGCGCAAAAAATTGGAACAACTTCGCCAGGAGAACCCGGACTCATGGTTCAGCCACTCCAGCTTGGAAGCCACCGACAACCTCACCCAAAACCACCAAAGCAATCAGGAACAACTTGGAAACAGCCTGAACCAAGCCGAACGCTCACTCAACGGACTCCAACACCAAGCATCTCAACTCAATCAAAAACAACAACAACAACTCCTCAACAACTACCAGCAGGCCATCAAAAACATCAAACAAGGGGCCATGCAACCAAATGAAGAGTTAATGAAACAGCTCGAAAAAATCGACCCCGGGCAACTGAAAGAACTCAGCCCTGAGCAACTCGATCAAATCCGGGAAAACATGAGACGCCACGCCCAAGGACTCAAACAACCCGGGCAGGAAGGTGAAAAAAACTGGGGGGAACAACAACAGGGTGAGGGTGAAGGCGAAGGGGATGAAAACGGCAACCAAGGGGGCCGCGGAGGCGTCGGTCGAGGGCCCGGCACCGCGCCACACGTCCTTGGAGATCCACATCAGGACACCGGCACCGGTAAACACGAAGGGCTACAATCCAATGACCCAAGCCAATCACTGCCCGGGGACCTCCTTCAAACAAGTGACGCCCAACACAACGTCGATCAATCTTCAAAAGGACCCAGCGCCGGGGGAGCTACCCAACACCAGGGACAGGGAGGCGACCGAGTATGGAAAAGCTCTCTCCTGCCGAATGAAAAAAAGGCCCTGAAAAAATTCTTCGAGTAGTCACATTAAAAATCAAAACACCAACCACCTGACCACCTTTCATGCAATTTGCCACCGAATCCGAAGTCTCTGCCGCCAGTCAGCATATTCGCTCATTAACCCAAACACTCAATCAAGTCCTCTTTGGCCAGGAAGAGCTCATCGACCTCGTCATCACCGGCCTTCTGGCACGTGGCCATATCCTCCTCGAAGGACTACCCGGATTAGGAAAAACCGAACTGGTCAAAGGACTATCCAAAGCGCTGGACCTGGAAGCCAAGCGAGTCCAGTTCACCCCGGATCTTCTGCCGGGTGACATCACCGGCAACCCGGTGCTCCAAGAACAAGATGGCCAGCGTGCCTTCGTCTTCCAACCCGGCCCCTTGTTCACCAACATTTTGTTAGCTGATGAAATCAACCGGGCATCACCCAAAACCCAGTCCGCCATGCTCGAGGCCATGCAGGAACGCCGGGTGACCGTACTCGGCGACAGCCACGAACTACCGGCACCCTTCTTTGTTCTCGCCACCCAAAACCCGATCGAGCTCGAAGGAACCTACCCACTGCCGGAAGCGCAGTTAGACCGCTTCCTCTTCAAACTGGAAGTCTCACGCAATAATGTCGAGACCTTGGAAAAAATTGTCAACCAGCGCGAACTCGGCACCGAACCTGAGGTGCAAACCGTCATGAATGCCCAGCAACTCGACGAAACCCTAACACTCGTCCGACGAATCTTTTTACCCGATGTCGTTGCCAACTACATCGCGAGGCTCGTGGACGCCACTCACCCCGGCCAATCGTCGGCAGCTGCCGGGATTAAATACGGCTCCAGCCCGCGTGCAGCCTTATCACTGGCGTCCGCAGCCAAAGCCCGAGCCCTGATCAATGAAAGGACCCACACCAGCTTCGAAGACGTCAAGTATGTCGCCCCGGCCGTTCTCCGTCACAGAATCATTCTCGACTACAACGCACGGGTCGAAGGGAAAACGCCCAACGATGCCATCCATTCACTGCTCGATGAAGTCCCCTTCCAAAACCTGGACACCCCGAAGGTTCTTCACCGCCCATCCTAAGCCACAGGCTTGAGCCCACGGCTTCCTCCATTCCTATCTTTCCCATTGCTTCCCTCACATCCCACCTTCATGAGATACCTGATTCTCTCACTGCTCGTTTGCACATTGGCCAGCCTGACCTGCCCGGCCCAGCAACAACTCACTCGCAAAGTCTACGACGAAAAATCCAACACCTGGGCCGAGGTCACCTGCCTCACAGGGAAGCTACCCGCATTCGGATACGCTCCTGTCCGTATGACGATCAACAATGGGACCACAACCGAGCTGCAGTTCAACCTCTCGTTTACGTCCATGGACAACACCTCCTATGGCTCGGAATCCGGTAGTCGACTGAACTCCTCATTCAGCTGCAGCTGCCCGCCGCAAAGTCAAGAAGTTCACGACTTCCTCGTCCCGCTCTGCACGATTTTCCAAACCGGGAGATACGACAGCGGAACCGCACTTAGGCTCAAGTTGACATCCACCGGATACGAGTCGAGCAACGGTCGAATGTATACCGAGCTCAACAGCGATATCCCGTCGATTCTGTTATCCAACACCCTCTACATCCCCAATTCATCCGCCCTCAGTTCCGAACTCACTACTTCCTACAGCCACGGCAGCAACTTCGAGTTTGCAGGCAGTTTTGACCCCTCCGCCATGCCCGGCGACTGGAGAGGCCTTCAGGGACAGGACATCATCATGCTCACCAGTGACGATTGGAACAGCCTCGACCCTGGAGCTCGCACTGCCATGCTCGAATGGAACCGCTTCGGAGGAAGACTGATTATCTACACCAACAGCCACGCAGAAAATTTCAACACCCTGCAAATCGAAAACCAAGCCCGATCGATCCGCGAACTACAGCGTAGTATGGGAACCATCAGCCTGCTCCCTCTACCCGCATCAAACAAGCTGAACGCGACCGACACCGTTGATCAAATCGCCACCCGCAGAGGAGCCAGTCTCACCTCTTACCAAAATCTCCTGCAGGATTACAGTGCTTCCTGGCCGCTCTCCAAAGTGCTCGAAGAAAAACAATTCAACACCGGATTTTTCATTATTGTCCTACTGGGGTTTGGCATCCTGGTAGGCCCCATCAATCTATTTGTTTTCGCCAAGTCGGGTCAACGGCACCGATTGTTCATCACTACGCCCCTCATTTCACTCGTAGCGAGCGCCTTACTCATCGTCATCATCATTTTCCAAGACGGATTTGGAGGCAAAGGGCATCGAACCATTCTAATGGAAATCCAAGCGGAAGAAAACAACGCCTACATCATCCAGGAGCAAATCGCCCGCACCGGAGTCCTGCTTAATGCCACATTCGAAACGTCGGAGCCAGCAACACTCAGCCCGGTAGCGATGGCCCCCTCACGTTGGACGCGTGTCACCGTGGATGGCACCACTCCAAACAACTACACCATCGACCAGGGAGAAAGTGGACTCAAAGCCAGCGGCGACTGGTATCAATCACGCAGCGAACATGGCCATCTGCTGCAATCCGTGCGCCCTACCCGGGGAAGTCTCCAACAAGTGTCCAAAGCCGGATCTCCGATCCTGCGATCCAGCTTTGATTTCAACCTCAGCACCGTCTTCTATCAGGCAGCTGATCAATCGTGGTGGAAAGCCGAAGCCATCGGTAAAGGCGAATCGATCAGCCTCAGCCCAAGCACCGCTGATGAATTCCAGGCCTGGTGGAAGACACAAGCCAAACGATTCTCCCGCCATCACGCCAGGCAAATGAATAAACTGAGTCTGCTACCCAACCGCTTCTACGCGATCGCCACCGATGCCCCAGCCATCGAATCCTACAGCGCCATCGACTGGCTCAGCACCACCACCGTCCTGACCGGGGAAATCTCACCCAGCCTGTAGCCTGAAATCTAATACCAATTTTTCCATGGATAACGCTATCGTCGTCAATCAACTCTACCGCTACTTCGGCCCGCTCAAGGCCGTCGATGGCATCAGCTTCGAAGTCCCCCATGGATCCGTCTGTGGATTTGTCGGAGCCAACGGTGCCGGAAAAACCACCACCATGCGCATGATGGCCACCCTTGACTACCCCACCATGGGCAATGTGGAAATCTGTGGCATCAACGTGGTCAATTTCCCTCATCAAGTGCGCTCCCTGATCGGTTGGATGCCGGATCACTTTGGGAACTACGAACACATGACCGTTCTCGAATACCTCGATTTCTATGCCCGGGCACTCGGTTACCGTGGCAAAGAACGCCAAACCCGTATTCAGGAGGTTATGGAATTTGCCGATCTCATCCCACTTGCAGACCGACCGTCGAACAAGCTGTCAAAAGGAATGACCCAGCGGCTATGCCTCGGTCGTTCCCTGATCCACGACCCCCAGGTCCTGATCATGGACGAACCCGCAGCGGGCCTCGACCCCAAAGCTCGGGTCGAACTCAAGCACCTGATCCGCATTCTGGCAGAGGAAGGAAAAACCATCTTTATCTCTTCACACATCCTTTCCGAGTTAGGTGAAATGTGCGACAGCCTTCTCTTCATCGACAAAGGCAGGATTGTCCACCACGGTGATGCCGACTCCCTCAAACACAGCACCGATGCCCAGGGTGGACTCTACTTTGATGTTCAGCTGCTGGACAACCCCCAGGCGCTCTCAGACTGGGTCATCACCTCTCCCTACGCCGAACTGGTGGAAACGAGAAAACACGGCGGTCGAATCCGGGTCGATGACCCTCAGGCTGCCTCAAGTGTGCTCGGCAGCATGATCAAAGACGGACTTCCCGTGATCGAGTTCCACAAAGAGCAACGCAACCTCGAAGATGCCTTCATCGACATGATCGACAACTTGAATGAAGGCAACCACATCCAGGTTCCACCCATGCCCAAGCCCACCGTACCCATCCAGCCATCCTGAACCAACCATCCTGAAGTAAACCCACTCGAATGCCACCCGTTCACAAGCTCGCAGACTGGAACATGATCGTCAGTAGGGCTGATTGGCCTCAATCAGCCGTCGGAGAGCTAGTTTAATCGAGAGCCATTCAACCTAACACACCTCACTCATGAGTACCGCCACGCTGAAGAGCCTCACTGATTTCTCAGACAAACTCAACCCGATGCTGGTCAAAGAGCTCCGTCAAGGGCTCAAGGGCCTTGGCTTTGTTTGTCTGTTTATTGCCCTACAAGCCTTCCTCGCCCTGATCATGCTCACCACCGCGGCAGGAGCATCCTACGACAACGCCGGTCACCTGCTATCGCGCATCATCTTCTTTTTTTTCTCAGTCGCCGTCCTGATCATCCAACCGCTGCGTGGCATCTCGGCACTGCACACCGAAATCAAAGGGAGCACCATCGACTTGCTTTGCCTGACGCGACTCAGTGCCTGGAGAATCGCCTTCGGTAAATGGGTATCGCTCGTTAGTCAATCCGCCCTCATCCTAACAGCCATTATCCCCTACCTGATCCTAAGGTATTTCTTTGGAGACATGCAGCTTTTTTCCGAGCTCTTCCTCCTGCTTACCATCTTTTTACTCTCGATGGCATTCACCGCCATGACGGTTGGCTTCAGTGCATTGAACTCCGTCATCCTACGGGTTATCGCCCCTCTGGGTGGTGCGATGTTTGTCCTGATGTTGATCGTTCAGGCCTTTGCCTCCAGACGCTATCAGTTTCAGGAAGTGCTCAACCTCGTCACTCTACAGACAGGAACCCACTGGCTCGTCTATCTGGGGTTCACCCTCGCTGTTATCTACACCACCTGGATTTGCCTGGACCTGGGAACCTCGATCATCGCTCCCATTGCCGAGAACCGGGCAACCTTCAAACGTTGCATCTCCATGATCTTGATCGGCATCACCACCATGATTCTGATTCTCGCTGAAGCCGAACCCATCGCCGTCTGTTTCATCGCCATTTTCCTCTGCCTGCCCATCCTGTTCCTTTCACTAACGGAATCAGCAGAACTGGTCCCTCCGGTTACGGCGCCCTTTACCAAGTTGGGGACCACCGGAAAATGGCTAGGGCGCTTTCTCTATCCAGGATGGGCAACCGGCCTGATGTATTCCCTCCTGCTCTACCTGATGGTTGCATTCAGCCTGTCCATTCAACATTACCCCACCAGCTACGCATCCTTCGACATGGATCATGCGATCCTCTGCCTGAACATCGGCTTTGGCTCCCTTTATCTCACCACGGTGCTCCTCGGAGTGTTTCGGAAAAAAATCACCAACCGGATGGGGTTTGGTATTCTCTTTACCGTAATCCAGTGCATCCTTTTCACCTCGGTTCTCGCCTGCAATGAAATCTCCAGGAACTTGGATATTCTCCCCATCATTTTCTGGATACCCTTGTCCGCCTTCGGCTTTATGGCCGAAAACAGTGGAGATATCTCTGTGGAATTGATGACCCTCAGCTTTGCCAACCTCATCGGCTACTTTATCGTCGCCCTGTTGATTAGCCGCCCCGTCTGGCCACAGATCCAACAGACCGAACAACAAAACGCCCAACCGTGAGCCTCAGCCCCGCACAGTTAAATCAACTTCAAACCCAGGCGAACATCTGCACCGAACGCCTCGGTCTGCCCTTGCGCAGCCAAATCTGGCGAGGTAAAGCCGGCGAGTTCCAAGGCGCGGGAACAGGGTCATCCATCGACTTCCAAGACCACCGCGCCTACGTCCCCGGAGATGACCCACGCCACATCAACTGGCAGGCATACGCCCGGACCGGCAATTACAGCATGAAACTGTACCGGGAGGAAGTTCGGCCCAGCGTCGAACTCCTGCTCGATGTATCCAACTCCATGTTCTTTGACCCCGAGAAAGAAAAGCGATGCGCGGAACTGCTCTACTTTTGTTGCCTGTCAGCGGCTCAATCCGGAGCCAGCATCCGCACCCAACTCGTTCAGGGCGATCACCACCAGCACATCCCGGAAGATGCCATCAACAGCCATCGATGGCTCGAACCGGCTAATAAAATGGCTGCATCCGATCCCGCCGCGCCCCCCCAACTGCAAAACCTTCCGCTGCTCCCCCACTCCGTCCGCATCCTGATTTCCGACCTGCTTTTCGATACCGATCCAGCGCCCATCCTGCAACAGCTCACCCGCCAACACGGCAAAGCCATTTTACTCGTCCCTTACCTTCAACAGGAAGCCAACCCCGACTGGAGTGGCCACTACGAGTTTGTTGACGCCGAACATCGGGGAGCCCACCCGCACCGCATCGACCCCTCGATCCTGAAAAAATACCGGCAAGCATACCGCGATCACTTTACCCAATGGCATCAGGCCGCCAGACGTTTCAACACCCCGATGGCCAAAGTCGCATCCGAACCCGAGCTCCTCACCGCACTCAATACAGAAGCCCTCAAATCCGGAGCCCTGACAACGAACTAACAAAAATACTCAAAAAATCATCAACCTCATTCTCTCCAATCAACACGGACTCTGGGCATTGTGCGCCATCCCGGTAGTCATCCTGATTCACTTCCTGCAGCGGCAGGCAAAAGTGCAAACCGTCAGCACCCTCTTCTTGCTGCAACGCACTCAAAAAGAGTCCTCCAGCGGTCGCCGATTTGACCGTTTGATTCAATCCATCCCGCTCTGGCTGCAAATTCTCGCCGTGTTGCTGATCACCTGGATTCTCGCCCAACCCCGCTATGTAAAAGCTCAATCAACCCAGCGCATTGCGATCGTTCTCGACAGCTCGGCATCCATGCAAGTCTGCCATCATAAACTCACCGAAACCATTCGCCAGGAAATCACGCGCCTCCGGGGACACGCAGGAAACATCGACGTCTGGCTGATGGAGTCCGCCCCCGAAAAAGAGAGCATCCACCGCGGCAGCCATATCGACCCCCTACTCGCATCATTGAACGATTGGCGTCCCACATCCGGAGCCACCGATCCATCCCACAGCCTGCGCATCGCCCGTAGCTTGGTTGGCCAGGAAGGTGCGGTTAGCTACATCACTGACACCCCTCTCAAGCGCCCCCTGCCATTTAACAGCTCCTGCCTCGCTATCGGCACCCCCATCGGCAACTACGGGTTTACCGGCGTCAGCTTTACCCAAGACCAAGAGCAGCTCATCTGGAAAGCCGTCATCCGCAATTACACGGACACCGCACAAACCTGCCAGTGGTGGCTGGAATCAGCCACAGGGACAAGCGAAAAGCAAAGCCTCCAACTCGACGCCAAAGCCGTCTTCACGCTGCAAGGAGCCTTCCCCGCAGGTCAGGAGCGCTGCCGACTCATGCTCAGCCCGGATGAATTCACTCCGGACAACCAACTGCCGATGGTTCGACCACAAAGCAAACAGCTCCTTGTCCACTCCGAACTCCCAACAAGCCACGCCATACTAAAGAAAAAAATACTGACCAGCTTTCCCCGACTCCAAGCAGAACCTAACACAGACAACTCCGATCTTGTTCTTACAACTTCATCGACCACCCCCTTACGGCATCATCTGATCTTTTTTCTTACCGATGTGGCAAGCAAGCGTCCCTACCTCACCGGCCCGATCGTCGCCACGAAACATCCACTCACCGAAGGCCTGAACTGGCAAACACTGATTGCCCGAAACTCCCTAACCCTTCCACACCAGACATCGGATGAAGTCCTCCTCTGGCAGGGAAGCCGACCTCTCATCTATCTACGCACCCACCCACAAAGTGGGAAAAAAGCCCTCTTCTTCAATTTTGACATCCAACAGTCCAACGCCCTGAAGCAGGAATCCATCGCTGTGCTTCTGCTCCGATTTTGCGAACAACTCAGGAAGGAAAAGATCGCGCCCGAATCCCGGATGAGCGAAACCGGGGAACCTCTCGAACTCAGCTACCACACCCCGCTATCCTCCCACCCACTCCGCTACGAACAACTCAACCTCGATGGCTCCGTCCTGCATTCAAACGAAGTCCGCCCGCCACTCCAGGCGCCAGACGAACCCGGATTTTTTCACATCCTCCAAGCGGAAAAACCCCTACTGAGCTCGGCTACCTATTTTGCCGATACCCGCGAGGCCGATTTTTCTGCATGTGGCAGTGATCGGCAATGGGCAAGCAACTCGGCCAGTGCCATCGATCGCCACACCCGCGACGACCACTACTGGCGACTCTGGGCAGTTATTGCCTTGCTTTGCATCTTAGGAGCCTGGTTCTACACGCACAACAAAGACCGAGAAAAGGAGTAACCTAGAACTACTGCCAGAGCTTATATAACTCCAAATCCCGCTCGGCAGCAGGCAGGTTTTCATGATTCAACTCACGGTACACCTCTACCCGCTTTCGAAGCATTGCTTCATCGCTAAATGGAAAGTGGGGTTCGTAATCAAGGATGACTGGTAGCAAGTCCTCAGCTTCAAGACGTTTCGCCAGCGTCCAGCGCAATCTCATCCGATAGGTTTCGGCAAGGTAGGTATTGAATGGTTTTTCCATTTTCTCAAGCAGCGCTTGTTCCTGGCCTTTCATTTGCTCAGGATTTTCCAAACGCTGAATCAGCTGCTTCAAACACAACTCGACATGTCCCCGCAAGCACCAAATGTGATGGTTCAATGAGTTGATCAAAGCCTTGATCTCCCTATCTTCTGCAGAGGTATTGCTCGTACCCCAAAAATAGACAAGCCGAAGAGCGTGATAATCCAGTGGCATACTTTCTTTAAATCGCTCGCAGTATTCCAAGCTTCGCTCATGCTTGGCCTGCACCAACGTCCTGGCCCAGATAATCTCTTCCACCGAATTGACCGGATCAAAGGAATAACCTTGGTCTTGCTTAAGCCTATTCCCCAACTGCTTCAGCAACTGGTGCCTCTCAATCGCTGTTTCACTATCAAACCAATCCACGCCCTTCCATATTCCGGTATTCCTTTCCATGGTCATGGCAACCGTGGCCATTGCATAGGCATAGCGCTCTTCATTAAGTTGACCATCGTAGTCATCGAGCACCATTCCCCGTTTCATGGCTTCATTCAAGATCTCATGGATAGGGTGCTCAAGAACGCTCGAGCCCCCGGTTCGGGCCACCCTGAACTCGAGCAGGTTTTGATCATCGGTATTGATTGCATCATTCCTAGAAGCCAATTCGTCGACATATTTCGAACCTGCAATCGCATGCGCCAGCACACCCTCGATCGACCTCACCCCCCAAGCATAATCTACCCCCAGCTTAAAGGGATATTGCGCAAACTTCTGGCGCATCTTGGTTAAACTCCATTTCCGTTTTTGTTTGCTGCATACAACGACAACATCCCCACCCAAGGTCTGGTAGGCGCACACGTGCGGAAACACCGAGCGAAGGGTCACCAATATAAGCTCTACACTCTCTACTTCAATTTCATAGGCCTGCAGCCATTGCATAAATAGCCCGTCGTCCTGCAACTTATCGGAAACCGATCGATAATAATCCTGTGTGTACAGATTGGCCACCCCAACCCGCTGAGGATTGGACGGCTCGGAGGCAATCAGATCATAGCGTTTGCCCTTGCTTGTCATCAGACTCTCGCGGGCATCCCCAATCACAACATTCACCTTCGGATGGTTCACCATGTCATGGTTCACAGAAGCGTAATACCTAGCGCATTCAAGTAGATGAGGTTCGAGTTCAAACACATCAACCGACTCAATACTCTCTACCTCTGCCAACCAACCAACCGAAGTTCCAGTTCCCACACCAATCACGCATGCCTGTTTCGGCTCTCCTGGGTGAAGCAAAGCACCTAACATGGGAAGCATGATTTGCGTTCCCGCATCTCCCAAGGCAGTTCCGTCACTTTTTCCATTACTTAGCAATGCCATGTCCATTCCCACCGCCAAAGATCCTGACATCTCACGACCATCAAACTGATAGATCGTATCCCGCTTCATCTCTCGTTTTTCATGCTCAATCTCCACTAAGCTTTCATTGGGATGAATAGCAGAACGCCCAAAGCCAATCGGGTTCTGCAACCAATAAACCGACAAGCCGCTCCCCTGAATCAAACCCAGCACCGTCATGCCAGCCAAAACAGCAGCCAATGAAGCCGTCTTCCATTCACGCATCCGATAACTCCCCAGCACCACAAGCAGAGCCACAGCCAAAGCAAGTATCACCGCCCAAAACCAACTCACAGATATCCCCAAGCCTGGCACCAAAACAAAACCACCCAAAATCGATCCCAGAACCGCCCCGGCGGTATTAAAGGCATAGACGTTGCCAAGTTGCCGACCAACACCCTGCCGGCCTCTTCCGACCAGAGAAAGGATCAAAGGAAACTGAATCCCAGCCACCATCGAAGCCGGAAAAACCAACAAGCCGGCGATCACAAACCAGACCCACAAACGATCGCCAAAAGGATAACCCATGTATCCATTCTGCAGCACATTGCAAAACCGGGCAAATCCATCACCCCAAATATAAGGCAGAGCCATCGCCAAAGCAAAACACACCGAGACCAAGGCCAACAAGCCGTAACTCGGCCTGACATAATTCAACATCTGCGAGTATACCACGCCCCCCAGACTCATTCCCAGCAACACCACAACTAGGATCAATCCAAAGTTGTAAACAGATCCACCCAACAGTGGAATTGATGAGCGAAACCAGAGGATTTCAAACACAAAAAACAAAAAGCCACTCAGTCCAGCAAGAGAATACAGCCCCCAGGCATTGCGAGTCTCTGCTCCCGAACCTTTTTCTTCACCCGCTGTTGCCTGTTTCCGTTTTCCTTCCCCCAACGCAACCAGCCAATACGCTACCCCGCCAAGCAGCAAGTTGACCCCAGCAGCCAATAGCAACGCCTGTGTGTTCCCCCACGCTTCCAATAAATAAAAATTCGTCACATACGCCCCACAAACGGCACCGGCAATATTCAAGCCATACAGCGCAGCACTCGACTGCCTCACCTCATCTTCGTCTGTTTGCACTAGACGAATCGCAGCGGGCAAGGTTCCCCCCATCAAAAAACACGGCAGACCCATCACCCATATCGAAATCAACATCTGCAACACAAGTGCCCACGTCCCCAATGACTGAAGCCCACCCGTCATGTAATACAACTTTTGCCCCAAGCCCAATAGAACAGGACTCATCAGCACACTAAGACCAATCAAGAACTCGAGCCTGGCATAAAACCTCCCCGGCGTCTTCGTCTGATCCGCTTTTCGACCCAAGAACCAACTCCCAGCACCCAATGCCCCCATAAACACCGCCAGCACCGCCGAAGCAGCCAAGGTCGAACCTCCAAACACCAATCGAAATTCGCGTAGCCACACCACCTGATACGCCAAGGAACAAAAGCCGGAAAAAAATAAAAACAGGGCCACCGTAATGAGCCGTCGGGAGGGGGATATCATGGTGCTGGACACTAAGCCAATCTCCCACAAAATAGCAAACCCGTTCTCAACCAACCTCTTCTACCTCTTATTGAGGCCACCACACACGGCAAACGTGTCAGAAACGTTAACGGTATGTCTCCAAGCGCTGCAACATAGCCGTGATTTGTTCGCGTTCTAGCCGACTCCCCTTGTCTCGGTTCAAGGTATCGAGAAGCACTTCTTTCGCCTCGGTGTAACGTTTCGCTCTGGCCAGGTTTCGCGCATAATCCATGGCAAAGCGGACACGCTCTGGATCCAGCTGATACGCTCTCTCATAAGACGCCAACACCTCGGAAAAACTGCCCCCCCGCTTTTGCAGCAAACGTCCTAATAGGTTATGTGCACGCGCATAATCCGGATACTGCTTGATCGATTGGCGACACCAGTGCACGGCCTCGCCCCATTCACTCCGCCCGGCATATATCTGAGCCATGTTGTAACAGACGATGTGCTGGCTGGCATGCAACCGTAAGGCCTTTTGGTAATGCACCAATGCCAGATCATCCTCGCCCTGCATCCGATAGAGTGTTGCCAGATTCGTGTGCGCCGTGCCACTCCGAGGCTCCACCTTGACCCCGTGCGTAAAAAGTGCTGCGTCATCTTGCCAGACCTTGGATTGTTTGAAACTCAACAACGCAAAAAATACCACGATCATCGACAGCACGGCAATCGACATGTTCCTCAGCCCCCGCTGCAACGCGTCCAGATAGAGTGCCACCGGCACAGCCAGGCCTGCTAACGCTAAATAGCTATACCGATCCGCTGAAAACCCGGAACCAACATAAAAAACGCCTAACACAGGCGCCAAACAAACCAAAAACCATAACAAACCAATCACTCCACTCCGGTAGCGCATCCGAACCAGCCCCCCTCGAGTCAGAACCCCATAGCCAACCAACAATAAAACCAACACTCCACAGACCGTTAAAACTCCATACCTGATTCCTTCAGGATACGCATACTCGAACGTCAGATACCTGGGATACAAACTGTGCTGAAGATAAAACGAGACCGATGCCGGCAGATACGACAGTCGCTCCCAGAGCCCCTGTTGTCCCATAAATGCATGATGACTCCCCGCGTATTGAACCAAAATAGCCACCACTGCCACCACGAAAGATAATAAAAAATACATCCAGTTTCTTTTCAAGCTACCGCAGAACTGTCGCAGAATAGGAGAACGATCTCCCTCCCTGTCGGACATCCACACATCCAGTAATAGATACAAAACCGGAACCACCACGGCAGACGGCTTGGAACACAAGGCAAGGGTCAGCAACACAGCAGTGAGTCCATAAGCCGACTTCAGGTTTTTCTGTTTCGCCCAACAATAACAAGCCAGCGATGCCATGGCAAGAAACGCATACAACACATCTTTGCGCGAAGATATCCATGCAACCGGTTCAACATGCAAGGGGTGCAGGGAAAAAAGCAATGCCACCAGTGCCGCAACCCAAGTCGAAACCTTCAGCAACCGGAGCAAAATATAAAAACCAAGGGTCGCTCCAAGATGCAAAATAACATTCCCCCAATGGTGCACTCCCGGAGAATCCGCGCCACCGCCAAACCAAGACACCTCAAGCATGTAAGAGAGCCAGGTCAATGGATGCCATAGATTCGATGGTGTTGCCGTCATTGCCCACACACCACTTTGAGCGTTCAAACCCGACAACACCGCAGGCTGGGCAGCCACATGCATCGGATCATCATAATTCAAAAAAGCAAAACTACCCACTTGTAAAAAAGGGAGTGCTGCCACAACACCAACCACAATCAAAGCAGCCAGATCCGTCCATGTCCAATGGTTGGATCGAGAAAGGTCGGAAGGTGTTGCCATCAAATCGATGATAAAATTTTTCGCATCAAAATAAAGCAATAAAAAAGGCGCAGCCACCACGGCTACGCCTATAAAAATGATTAATTGCTAATCGGGCACTTAAGCGGCTGACCGTTTACGGCGGAAGCATAAGAAGCCAAATCCAGTCAAAAGCATCGCCACACTAGACGGCTCAGGCACGAGTTGTGTCAGTGGTGTATCTGGGATGGGCTCATCATCCCCAGGTGGATCCCAGCGTGGTGTTCCCACGGTTCCTCCCTTACCATCCACAGTCCAAGAAAACACCAAATCATCCAAGCCATCAGTCTCCGAGACAGGGACACCGCCTTTAAGGGTACCGTCGGCATTGGTCCAATCATCTTCCAAATCAATTCCAGGTTGATCATCAGGTAAAACAAACAAGGCCACCCAATCCGTCACAATCAAATTCGCATCCACTCCATCAACCGAAGGGTTTCCTGTTTTCTTAATAGTGAAAATGATATCATCAGCGCTGCCATCGGAGGGAGAAGCACCCACATCATAATGGATCCATTCAAATTGCTCTCGTGTCCCAAATAATTCGGCATCAGGCATCGCAGCGATATTACCTTCCATTGAATCCGGGTTATAAAACCCGTTCCGGGTCAAGTTTTGTTCTACCGCAATATGACCGTCTTGTCCTGCCGCGGGTAACACTCCATTATCCAAATACAGAACCGATGGAGTTGTATTACGGCGTAAGCCAAAGTAAACCTCTGTTCCTATTGGAAATAGATTATTAGCAACCCGAAACTCCGAAGTATACTCTTGCATTTCATGCTGCATGCTCAATCCAACAAAAAAAGAACTGCCAGCCGCCACATCATTCGTCATATGAAAAGAAGGCTGGGTACTGGTATCCGTTTCTTTGACAAAGTTATTCCAAGGAGACATGGAATCGGTGGCAACCCACCATTCTCCGGCTTGATCCGAAACCCCTAAAAAGGTGGATGTGGCATCCCCTATTCCCGTGGGGTTAATGGTGTTAAAAACTTGAACTTGACCTGCATCAACCCGACTCGTCCCCCCTAGTCCTCCCGTGTAATTTTTGGTCTTCTCCTTGGGAAGTCCCGTTTTTTTATCAATCTTGTATGATCCGTCTTTGTCACGCTCATAGGCAGTGACAGAATAATCATCATCGTGAGTAGAGCCTATACCTACCACATCCCACTTCGCAAAGGAAGCGGCCGGCAAGAAGGCAGCAATCGTTAATATCGTTCTCGTTTTCATCATAAGGGGGTATTTAAGTATGATTTTATTTGGTTCAGACATCATTTGCCTGAGTCTCTTAGACAAGCCCATGCCCTCAAGACCGCGCTACTTTAGCGATCACAATTCAAAAATAAAAGCAATTAATGCGTATTTTTTGAAATAATATGAGCGCTGCGTGGAGTTGAACTAGATTCACACCCGCCCCCTGTAAAGAAAAATATAATCAATAAGCAAATAAACGTGAACCACTCGTTTAATTGAGAGTTATTTATAATCCACGAATACAAAGGGATGCCAAGTGGTCCCGCTCAGACAAAGACGGCCCTTCAACAGGCCATGGGATGGCGAGATCAGGATCATCCCAGCGCAGCACCCGTTCGCTGGATTCGTGTCTCGGCCGACTGACGGCATAGATCAGCTCAGCCTCCTCACTGAGAGTGACAAAGCCGTGGGCAAAGCCTTCCGAAATAAACAAAGCCTGAGGCTCATCAGCGGAAAGCTCAAAACCCTGCCAACGACCGAAAGTAGGTGATTTCTTGCGCAGATCGACGACCACATCCCAGATCCGGCCACGCACCACACGAATGAGCTTCGCTTGGCCGTATGGTTTTTCCTGATAATGCAATCCGCGCAGAACCCCTTGCTTGGAGTGAGACATGTTCCACTGCTGCCAAGACATGCCCAATTCTCCCATACGCTCATGCAATACCGGGTCATCGAGCACCTCGAACCATCCTCGCTCGTCCAGATGGCGAGTGCGGTCAAGCAAGAGCACGCCCTCGAGTCGTGCCTCGGTATGAGTCTGATGGTCGGGGGATGGCATGGACAAGCTATGACGAGGGACACGCAATCAGGTCAAGCGCGGAATCAGCCCCCATCCGCATTGCCCGGTGCATGTTCGGGTAGGTAAATCCCCCCTGACGTCCACAGGATCGTAGATTGGAGAACTGCTCAAGGTACTCCTGAACGAGCTGCAAATTTGATTCAAAACCTTTGGTGAACACCGGGTATCCATAGGGTGATCGTAATAGGTGACACTCAACCACCTCATCAGGCTGGCAGAGTTCCTCTGCCGCGAGATCCTCCAACACCTGCTGATAAAAGCCCTCTTCCCCCGACCACTTGGCATCACCCATTTCGCAGGTTGTTTCCACAATCAACACCGTGTGTCCATCAGGGGTAACACGAAGCCCCGCATTCGCAGGCTCTCCTACCCGGTGAAACACACAATCACGGTAATAAGTGTATAGAGCCTCCATGCAACGACGCTTCTTGACGAGTAATCCATAAATGGCAATCGGCTTGTAGCGAAGCCGTGCCACCGACTGACTCACATCCGCCGGAACACCCGCCCCTATCGCCCGAAGCAAGGTGGGCAAGGGAAGGGTGGACAAACAGTGGCTGCAAGCAAGCTCGTGCCTCACCCCATCGGCATCCAGCCAAGCCACGGCCTCAACCATGTCCTTACGGAGGTGCAGCTCCGAAACCTCTGCCTGCAAATGCAATGTCCCCCCTAATCGCTCGACTTCCCCGGCCAGACATCTGGGCAACGTTTCAGCTCCACTCGCTGAATAATGTAAAGTTTCAAAGCGCAAGGCTCCTTCCACGCTGGGCCGTGAGCGGGACAGACGTAATTTTTGCAGCAGGTTTTTTACCACGTCAACCGCAGACAGGCGCGGCATTTTACTCCGAATAAATTCAGCGGACAGCTCGCGCGGATGGATCTCCCAGTAGCGGTGGGTGAAGTCTTCAAAGAAAAATTCATACAAAGGCACGCCATACAGGGAGATCAGCGCCTCCTCGGCATCCTGATCGTCTCTGGGGCCGATGCGACTCCTCAACTCCGCAAAAAACAAACCAAGCAAACAACGGGCAAGCGTCCATGGTGGAATCCCTCGCAAAATATCCCGACCACGAAGCGGGTAATGGTAATGCGAACCGGCCCACTTGATGCGAGCGTCCAGCGGAACCTCAATCCGCTCGTCCCCCATCGCAGCAGCACAATCGTCAAAGATCTCCTGATCAAAGGCATGCAGCATATGCACGCCAAGGTCATAGTGGTTCCCTGCACGCTGATGTCCTGCTGCCAAGCCCCCGGGGACCGATTCCTTTTCTATCACAGTCACCTGATAGCCACGGCGGAGTAAGGTTAAGGCCGCGTATAAACCACACACCCCGGCCCCCAGGACCACCACCTGCTTTTCATTTACCTTCGTGGTATTCATAACTCTGCCTGTAGATGAGCGAGGCGGTCCCCCAAGTGACCGGATGGCATTTCCACATCCTCCCAATGCAAGGGTTCATCTTTTTGTAAACCCCTGGCCAAGATTGGCTTCTGCCCCCCGGGTTCACACTCCAACAAAGCGATCGGAACCCGCGCAGGAGAGCAACAGTCGATCATACCATAAAAAGCATCACCACCGATGGCATGTTCAATCTTCGTGCCGGCAGGTAAATCACATTTTGCCCGAGCGTAGACCTCGGTTACGCGTCCGGCCCAAGGCTGTAACACCGCGTCCTGTCCCAGCACCACCCTGGCAATGGCACCCGGGGTCTCCAAATGACACAAGTGGTAAGGCCGGTAAAACAAGTAATACGGTCCATCCCCGAGTTTATAATAACTCAGATAGGGGATCTGCACTTCATCCCCGCAGCGACCAATCACATACACCCCACCACCTGGTTCGGCCCCCAACAGGTAATCCACCACCCCCAGCGAAGGATATTTGGAAAAATCAAACAAATCCAATGCCTGCTCGACCCGTGAAGCTCTGGGGCCTGACATCCCCTCTCTTACAGGAACATAACCCATGGCATTCGCTAGAACCGCCATCTCGATATTGAGCTTTGTCCCATCGGTATAAGCACAACACTGGATCGGGTTTAAATTTCGTTTGGCCGCCTCTCCCATCAAATCCTCAGCAGTCGCATATCGATTCAAAAAACCTTTGATGTTTCCCGCTTGCACAATATCAAATCCCCACAACTCAATTTCATGAATCATCGATGCCAGCACCCCGTGTTGATCCCCAGCATCACTGGTCATCATCACACCTTGCTGATCTGACGCAGCCAACAACTCCGGTCCAAAAGCCAAATCAACTTCCGCATTCATCAATACCAGATGCGCCCGCTCCTCAATCGCACGCAAACAATAATCCAGTGCAGGCCCGATGGTATTCGTCGATTCCACAAAAGCATCAACCGGTTCCCGGTCAAACATCTGATCAACGGACACCCCGGCGCGACATGACGAATCAAATGAGGCCGCCATCTCGGCTGATGCCAAGTCCGTATCCGCCACCCAGGACAAGTGCATGCCCGGAGTCCGGGCAATCTGCCTGGCAATCCCCATACCCATGCAACCCGCCCCGGCCAAACCGACGCGGATCGGCTGCTTCATGCTCTCAAGTTGCCGTAATTGTCTGATCATCTAATCAAGCTTGAAACTAGTCGACGAACTCGCGATGCCACAACTCAAGAATCACCAATGACATGATTTTTTTCAACGGAAGAAACCCACCCGCATCCGCAGATTGTTTTAAGCCCTGCACGGCTCCCCAGGAAAAGTAGCCACGCTGCTTCACTGCCTGCTCCGACAAACAATCATCCACAAAGCCACGGAACAGCTCAGAGGAAGCATACGTTTCCAAGGGAAAATAAAAGGGCTGCTTCTGCCGCCGCGACACCAATTCCGGCAGCTTGCGTGCCGCCAGCTGCCGCCAAATCCACTTATCCTGACGCCCATGTAACTTCCAATCATTCGGTAAAGAAAAAGCCAACTCTATCAGCTCATGATCAAGAAAGGGCATACGATACTCCAGGGAATGGGCCATCGAATTTTTCTCCTGACGAATGATCGCCCAGTCCTGTAGCCAATCGGAAAATTGATACCGTAGGTGATCATCCAACAAATCACACTCACCCACCTGTCGGCGAACAGCACCTGTATCAGCGCGCTCCGCAAGCAACAAGTCACTGAGCTCGTCAGATTCAAACAACGATCTCAAATTTACACCTTTTTGCTCAACGGTAAGCGCATCGAAACCACGCAGGTATCGCACAACTTTCTGCCGTCCCTCCGATCCGATGTCTGCGGGAAAGCGGGCGAGACGATTCAACACCCACGATGGAGCATAAGCCAAAACCCCAGCTGCGGTTTGACGCCCCAAGCCACCCAACCGATCAGCGGCAAGCATCGTCGAATGAAATGAATACCCGGCAAACAATTCATCCGCACCTTCACCACCAATCGCGACCTTACAACCCATCGATGCCGTATGAGACGCCAAGCGATCAAATGCCAATACCAAGGCGTCACCCACTGGCCGTTCCATCTGCCTCACGACCCGTGGAAGCTCGACCAAATCACCAGCTGAGCACAACACCCGCTCATGCGAAAACCCAAGAAACCCGGCAAAGGCCTCTGCATCGTCAGACTCATCACTGGCAGCACCAAAGCCGATCGAAACGGTCCTGACATCTCCACCTAACTCCTTAATATAAGAAGCTAACAACGATGAGTCCACTCCGGCGCTCAAATACGCAGCCACCGGCTCATCGCTCAACAAGGTGCGCTCCACCGCCCGCCTCGTCACCTGATCCAACAAATCCACGGCTTGCTCTGGTGTTCCGTCAAAACGTTCCGGCCCAGGAACACTCCACCACCTGCGCAGCCCACTAACAGAACCGTCAGATAAAACCCGCATACAATGACCTGCAGGAAGCGTAAACACATCCTTAAAAAAAGTAAGGGGTTCCGGCACGTAACGTAGCCGAAGGTAATCCTCCAACACCCCGGGGTGAGGCTCCCCCTTGACACCGGACGCGATCAGCCCCCGAATCTCGGATGCAAAGCGAAACATTCCATCCTGCTCACTGTAGTAAAGGGGCTTTTGACCACAACGATCCCGAGCAATAAACAAACAGTCCCTATCGGCATCATCAACAACCAAGGCAAACATGCCATTGAGGCGATCAAGCATCCCCTCACCCCAAACCTGCCATGCCTGGGGTAACACCTCACAATCACAGGAGGTATGAAACACACAGCCCAACAATTCCAACTCCTCGCGCAATTCACGATGGTTGTAGATTTCACCATTACAAACCACCCGAACCCTACCATCCGGACTGAACATCGGCTGATCACCATGCTGCCGATCAAGAATCGCCAAACGCCTGAAACCCAAATGCACCGCTCCATGATGATACTCACCTTCGCCGTCAGGACCGCGGTGCTGCATCGCCTGCCCCATCCGGGCAAGGAGTTCCTCGGCATCACCAGCCGCCGTTACCAAACCAAAGATGGCACACATAACAAATCAGGGAGACTCTGGCGGGTCGGCATACAACCACCTTTCTGATACCAAGGCATCAATCAGCACTCCGCGTTTCGATTCATCATCGCGCAAAAAACGCAGACTCAAAATCATCGCTTCCGGTTTTTCCTCTTCAAGCTCCGGTTCTGCGTCCAAACTCAAATCAATATCAATCGCGGCAAGCAGATCCTCCTCATCCTCTTCGGTATCCTCCTCATCCGTCTCGCTTTCACCCATCAGTTTCTGATCTTCGGTCTTGCCGGCCAGACGCATCAGAAAGGACTCCATCCGCTCTTCAAGATCTGACCCCCGTTCGATATAACCAAACAAATAATCATCCGAACCCAAAGACGTCAGTTTATAACATTGATAACGGGTGCGGTCACGAAAAGCGTGAGTGTAAAAATCATCCTTCTGCACCCGGACCCGCATATGCATCGGAGTCAGCGGCCGCTTTTTTACATATTCCTTCCACGCCATCGGCTGGTAAATCACCTCACTTTCCCAATCGACCAAAAACCGGGCAGGGGCCACTTGCTCTAGAAACAAATGCCTCGGTTTCCCCTTCTCAACCACTGCCTGAACATACACAAACGGCCGCTTCCCAAAGCTCACCGAACGAATCCGCTCAAAGCGGTCAAAGCGTGTCCTCCACCGCTTATGGGTCCGATAATAATCGCGCATCAGTGGCCCAACCCGATCCGGATGCCTGACCCAGGGTAGCATCGCATCCACACTGCCAGCTGCCAAATACGAGGTCACACACTCCTGCATGGCTTCAAGCGTCTCACGGGCCTCCAGATCGTCTTGTTCCTTGGCGAGGGCAATGGCATGTTTGGCGGCATTGCTTTGCTCTGGCGACGTCTCCGCCTGGAACACACCATACACAGCCCATATCCCGACCGCACAGATAGCGATTCCCAACAACACAAACCATCCCATCGGAACCACAAACCGTTGCTCCTCCCAGCGATCTTCCACATCATCACTGAGCATCTCCTCTTTGTCCAAAATTTGAGAGAGATTTGGCTTCGGGGCGCTCAGCTTGAGATTTTTCAATCGCTCTGAGCGCTGTTGCTGCTCACGAGTGCCCTCAGCCCGCAGGCTCTTGTTTCCCTTTTTCTTTTTTGAGGGAACCTGTCGGGTCACCAGCTTTTCAGGATCTGTCCCTGATTTCTCATCAGCGCCCTTTGAAGAAAAGGCACCCATCATCCATGCCAGATGACCAACCTTCTTAGCCGGGCTAGGCTCAACAACCTCCGATTCGCCCTCATCCTCTTCTTCGTCTGCCCGGATCTGGGCCAGAATTTCCTCTTTCTCCTCTTCTTTGAGGTTTTTGTAAAACTTTCCCTTTTTTAAATAGCGCGACACCTGATCCTC
This sequence comes from Oceaniferula marina, assembly GCF_013391475.1. Taxonomy (NCBI): domain Bacteria; kingdom Pseudomonadati; phylum Verrucomicrobiota; class Verrucomicrobiia; order Verrucomicrobiales; family Verrucomicrobiaceae; genus Oceaniferula; species Oceaniferula marina. Next base: position 42,718 of record NZ_JACBAZ010000009.1, read on the forward strand.
ATCACTCAACTCCTCGCTCTGAGGTTCATCATAATCCTCCGGCAAATCCTGAACCGGCCTTTCATAGTCCAGTGACGTTTTTTTGGGGAGTTTGATGATTTTTCTCATAGTCCTTTACAATGGGACATCACTTCAGATGAAAAACACAAGATGTTCACCTTATGTCTCACCCCAAATCGTCCTGTCCTATTAATGCAGAGATGTTTCTGCGGATTCAAGTTCAAATCCAAAAAGCCCGTAAAGAGCAAGCGCAGCGAGAAAAGAGGTTTCGTCAGAAAAAAGGCCTTGGGTTTTCACCACGCCTCATCTCCAGCCATGATCAAACCCTCAAGTCCAGCCACTGCTGCATGGTTTCAGCCGGATTATTGGCCCGCATCAGGGTTTCACCGACCAGAATGGCATTCGCTCCGGCTTCGAGCACCCGAACACAATCCCGGGCATCCTTGATCCCGGATTCACTCACCAGGAGAACATCCTCCCCAGCCTCATCCGCCAGACGCTCCGTGGTTGCCAGATCGGTTTTGAATGTCTTCAGGTTGCGATTGTTAATCCCAATCAAATCCGCCCCCAAATCGAGCGCCCGCTCCATCTCCGCCAAGTCGTGCACCTCAACCAGAACATCCAACTGAAAATCGCGGGCCGCCTGATACAAGCGATGCAAAGCCTCATCATCCAGAGCTGCAACAATCAACAGGATCGCATCCGCCCCGGCAATGATCGCTTCATAAATCTGCACCTCGTGCCGGATGAAATCCTTCCGTAACAATGGAATATTGGAAATCGGAGAAATCTTGGTCAGATCCGACAACGAACCTTTGAAATAGTTTTGGTCCGTCAAGACGGACATACAGCTGGCCCCGCCGTCAAGATACATCCGAGCCTGTTTCAGAGGATCAAAATGGGGGTCAATCACTCCGGCCGACGGCGATGCATGTTTGACTTCGGCAATAATCCCCAAACGATCCGGACCGCGGTCCAGCGCAGCCCGAAAGCCTCCGAAGTCGTTTCGTTCAAGCGCTGCGGCTCGGTATTTCTCCAGTTGAGGCAAAACCGCCTCCACCTCACGAAGCTTCTGCTCCATAATCTCGCTGAGAATGTCCATGCGCAGCTTTGTAATGCGGGTCCTCGAAGATTCAAGTTTCAATTGCGTCAGACACGCAACCACCGAATATTGAGCCAGCCACAGGCCTGCACCTCGGCAAAGACCGACATAATCTGGAAAAGCTCAACTTTTTTCCAAAAAAACCTTGCCTGCAACCGATCTCCGTGTAAATAAGCCCCCGCGCAAGCGAGGCACCAACCTCAATCGAGGGCCAAGCGAACGCAATACACCAATCGCGGGTGTAGCTCAGTGGTAGAGCGCGACCTTGCCAAGGTCGATGTCGACGGTTCGAATCCGTTCACCCGCTCCAGCTTTCATAAAGCCCGGATAACTTCATAATGTTGTCCGGGCTTTTTTGCGTCCAGACACAGAGGATGAGAACACCGTTCGAGTGCACGACGCAGTGCCGTGCGCCACGGCATCCTGGCGCCCCAAGATTCCATCGGAATCTTGCACCTTCGCACAGCCTGAGCGAAGCGAAGGCAATCCGTTCACCCGCTCCATTGATTTTCAAGGGCTTAGGAGAAATCCTAAGCCCTTCTTCGTGTCTAGGTGTCGCAATTCCAGGGTCTACACCAAAGTTTGGGGACAAGGCATTTTTTTCAATCGTTAAGGAGTTGGGTTAAGCGCAGCTGTCATGGAGCAACACGGGTGGCGAAGCCACTGGCGCGGGCCAGCCCTTGACAGCAAGCGCACGGCGATAGGGTCATCGTAAATAAGGGTCGGGTGCTTCTGCGAACCGAGGGTTCCAAAAAGGGTCAAAAAAGACCTCAACTGGGGACGACCATGAACGTGACACTCATGAGCGTAAATACCGCTCCAGGGGGAAATGATGGCGCTGCATCGAGGATAGCTGACCCTCAGATGCTCCCCGTTTGACGCTCCCGCGACTTCAGGAAAGTGATGAAACAAGACGCCTGGCCTTAGCTACCGTAGCCTTGGAGATCTCCTGTTGTATCGGGTCATCGACCACTTGAGCGGCGAGTAGCTTGCTCAGTTTCTCGGCAAAACGGAGCGTGCGTTTTTGAGCTGCATTTTCGGAAACTTTGGCCGCTTGCCACAAAGTTTGCCAGTGTCGTAGCCTAAGCTGATGCGATGCATATCTGCTGCCGATTTTCATCGCCATATTGGGTGATAATTCAGGGTAATGGCTGGTCGATACCAGATCATACAAAGGGGCCAAACGGGCGGTATGCCGCCCGGATTTTGACTCATAAAGAAAAGAGAAATTCTTACCGTGGGCATCGTTATTACCGATCAGGAAATTAAAGGTCACGGCATCGAGCAGATTCAAAATATCCGGTGCGGGAGTGCTGGAAACCTCCCTGACCAAATCGAAACATTGTGCCAGTGACGGGCCTCCCTCATTTTGATATTTCATGTGAGGAGGCAGTCCAAGGGCCTGACAGCAATCCTCCTGATGTAATCGGATCAGTTGGCCTCCTTGATCTGTGTGGCGGTCGTATCGCTCCGCCAATAAATATTCAATATCCTCACACTGACCGATAGAAACCTTGGCAGTGGGCAGGCCCGCCATGGCGGCAAGCTCCATGCAAAATGCCTCATTTTGCACCAAGCCTTCGAATCTCGCCCCCCCTAGACTGGCTGGCTTCAAAATATGGGTGCTGGGAGCATTATGAAGAGGAAGGGAAATTTTCCCATTCTCGACATAGACGGCGAGTTTGTTTTGCGCTCCGGCAAGGGAAAGCCTGATATCCTTGCTTCCCGCCATCAGGGGCCGATGAGGTAACTCTCGGAGGATTTCGGCAAGCTCCGCTTCACCAAGGAGACGGTATTCGGGCTTGCTCACTGGCAAGGTCAATCCGGCAGGAATAAAAGTCACGGCTCCAGCGCACTCTCCACCGATTTGCTCCAGTAGAGCAAAATCGTTGCGGGCACTGATGCCTAAAATGGAAGCGATAATCTCACGATTTTGCTCTTCAGGTAACACTCCGGCAAAAAAGCCCTGACATTCCTTTCCCTGATAACGCTCTGCCCGAAGTGGCAGGGAGTGGGAAAGCGGCACGCTGTTCGGTTGGTTCAGCCATGACGGGTCATAGGCAAAGGAAATCCTCCCATGCTTGTCCTGTTCTAGCTGACCCGCAAGCGAGTCATGAAGGTAAACATCAAGTTGTTTGCTCATGGTTAGTGGCTTTCCGTGGGAAGTGTAAGATCAATGTGAATGCCCAGTGCGCTCAAAACCGATAGGGTTTTTCCAAGGTGACAACTAGGCTTGCCATTCTCTAGATCAGAAATAAATCGTGTTGCCGTGCCCGATGCCAGGGCGAGGTCAGACTGAGTAAGTTTAAGAGCTTTCCGGGTTTTCCGAATCACTTGGCCGATATCTTCAGGTTTCATGGTTATCTCGTTTTTTATTACCGCTCGGGAATACTATCGCTTAAACACGATTAATTCAACACTTTATTACCGTTCGGGAATAAAGTGACCCTCTGAGGTCATATCACAAAAATTATTACCGCTCGGTAATAAATATTCTGTTAACCCGATTTTAACCCTGCCACGATAGAATGATCCATGAGGTGAACATGGCAAAGACATACGAGCACCGGAGAATTTCACTAGCTGGCTACGTGCCACCTGCACTGCTATGGACACACACATGAGCGGGCAGATGGCACTCGGGCGAAGCGAAGGCAATCCGTTCACCCGCTCCAGCTTTTATAAAGCCCGGATAACTTCATAATGTTGTCCGGGCTTTTTGGGTCTACATCAAACCTACTTATCACCTGCAGCGCTCAATCGAACCGAAGCTGCCGCCTGCTTCAACGCCTTCGCCTTGGGAACCTTGGATTGCGTCTGTTTGACTTCTTGGTCATAAAAAGCACTATAAAACACACAGGCGCCTAGAAAGTTGCCAGCGGCGGCCGGATGGCTCCCATCCTTGGCATACAAACCAACGTCATCCCCCGCCTTCCGCACCCGGGACCAGACCTCCCCGACCGGAACCACCCACACGCCTCCACCGGCTTTGGCAGCCTGCCGATAGCCATGCTGCAATCGTTGCTGCATCGCCTGATAGCTATCACTGGGAAACATCTTGGCATTGGCCTTATCACCATCCTTCCGCCCCCATGTCAAAAACAGGACCGGAATCGCATCCGCATCACGGATCGCTTTCACCAGAGACTTTACAGCCGGGTCCATCAGCTTTTTCCTCTGCTGTTCTTCGAAAGAAGGGATTTGGCTCTGCTCCTGTAGCACCACCACATCCCAGTTCCCCTTGCCAATCCGGCCCAAGGTCTCTTCTGATTTGGCATGTCTTTTCATCGTCCAGCCACCTTTGGTCACTTGACTCACCTCCACATTCCGACCCTCAGCTTCGGCAATTTTTGCAAACTGCTTGGGAATTTTAAAACTGTAACTGTTTCCGACAAACAAAACCCGGAATGGCTTTGCTTTTTTAACCCGATCCACCAGAGCCTGGTGTAAAACCCGCCCCTCGGCATCGGGAGTGTTAACCGCCTGCCCCTTCGCTGTCAGCGTCACGGTCACCAACGCCAGCATGCCTATGCATAGTCTCGCCCTCATCATCATCCATGGCTTGTTTTTCTGATTCAACATATGATTTTTCATTACGTGTATTCTGGTCCGCTTCTGGCAACAAACCCTCAGGATCGTCTTCTTCATCCGGTGACTCCTTCGCCCTGCGCTTCATCGCCAACTCCGCAGCCAGTTCCGCACCATACAAAAACACCTGCATCGCAAAATAAATCCAGAATAACACCAACACCAGAGTCACGGCACTACCGTAAAAACTCCCGAAATCCGAATGCTTCAAAAACTTGGCCAGACCGATTTTTAATCCGACCAGCATCATCGCACTCACCGCCCCTCCGATCACCGCCTCCCTGAACTTCGGTGGACGCGCTGGCAACCAGCGCATGGCCACCGCCGAGAGCAGGGTCATCGCACAAAATGAAAACAAGGGAGAAATATACGTCGCCAACTTGATCATCCAGGAGGCATCAAACACCTCGTCCACAAGCACCCCCATCAGGGTCTCAAAGATCACCGCACTGGCGATAAACACACCGAGAGCGCACAGCATCAGCGCCGAGGCCAGACGACCAATCAATCCCGCCAGCGCCGCCTTTCTTCCCTTTTTTCTGGGAGAGCCAAACACCTTACCCAACGATTTCCGCAACTCGGCAATCACCTTGGTGGCTGAAAAAAATAAAAAGAACATCCCGATCACCGGAGAAAAACCCGACCCCGCCCACTGCACATCCGACCGTAAAATCTGGGCAAAGTAATTGGCCACCGTCGAGCCCGCCACGTGATGGGCCTCCGATAACAAAATCTGGGTTGCCACCTTTTCATCGACAAAAAATGAGGCAATAAAAATCCCAACCAGAAGAATGGGAACCAGCGAAATCAAGGAATAAAAAGCCAGAGCTGCAGCTTCATCCGCGTGTTTATGTCGCCACCACATCTTGGCCGCCTGCAACAGGTGCCCACACCAAAGACCAATTTTCGACCACACGTTCATCCTAACTGTCGTTTCACCCTACAACCAAAAAACCACGATGGCGAGATCATTCCGAAAAGCGCAGCCTTCAAGCACAAACGCAGCCTTCAAGCACAAAAACACCACAACCTGCGGTACTGACAGGATTCACATGATTGAAGAGGATTGACAGGATTTTTTTAGAAGGTAGCGATAGATTTTGAGCAAACCACGATCATTTAAAATGAAAATCCTGACAATCCTGTCAGCGCCGCAGGCATCATCGAGAGAATCCACCTCATCCACCTAATGTAGGAGCCTGACAGCCTACTCGGCAGGCGCAGCAGGCAATCGGAAATGCCCGGTGATCGGGAACTCAAACAACAAGGACTCTTCTTTCACCCCGGCTCCAATATTATGAATGATCAGTGGCGTGCCATCCTCCGCTCTTCGGTCGCTCACAACCATCATATGGGGCAACTTACCAGCAACCGTGCAGGTAACCAAATCCCCCGGCAAATAATCCTCCTTGTTTTTAGAAACCTTCACTGACCAACCACAACGATCAAAATAGGTTTTTAAGTTCGGCACCCGTCGGTGGTCAATGCTCCGATCCGTCCTCTTCAGCCCCCAATGGTTCGGGTACTTGGAGAAATGCGCCCGCATATCCAGATGCACCAACTTCTGCAGATCCATCTTTCTGGCACGCCGCATTGCCCGAATCACCACATCCGTACACACCCCCGTAGCCAATGGCACATCTCCATTGGGATAAGATAAACTCACATAGGCACCGTTGTATCCCGTTGTCTTCCCCACCTGCCAGCGCGCCGCTTCCACAAGATCCACGCCACCGGAAACAGGCGCCCGTTTTTCCTCCGCATCATTCTCCCCCATGACAACAGGCCATAACAAACCCATCATCAGCCCCAACACCAAACATTGATACCCTTTTTTCTTCATCCTCCTCCACCCTACCCGAAACCCCCACTTCGAAACAAGCCGGATTATAGCAATCGTGACGCCAAGCGTCCTAACACACGAAGAGCCTCCTCCAAACGCTCATCCAATGGGTGACCACAATTGATTCTCACCGCATGCCCGTAGCGACTCGTCGCAGAGCAGAGAGAGCCAGGGACAATAGAAATGTTCTTTTGCAGCGCCTCCACCGCTAACTTGTCCGTATCCACACTCGTTGGAAGCTCGGCCCACAACAAATATCCACCACTGGGAGCAGTTATTCTGGTTCCATCAGGGAACTGCTCAAACACAGCCTGACGGATCTGTTGAAGCTGATTCTGATAGAGTGTACGAACCCGCCTCAAATGCCGGTCATAGCCACCCATCTTCAGAAACTCCGCTGCTATCATCTCCGACAAGGTGCAGGTCGCCTGCACCTTGCCGGTTTTCAAGGCCTTGACCTGATCATAATATTTCCCTGGAATAATCCACCCAACCCGCAAACCTGGTGACAAGGACTTGGAAAAACTCGAGCACTGGATCACCCCTCCCTCACGATCGTATGCCTTGAGAGAAACCGGTCGTTCTTCACCAAAATGCAACTCGGCATTAATGTCATCCTCGATCAAGGCCACGCCTGCTTCAGCGCACATCTTAACCAATGCCTTTTTATTGGCATCCGGCATCACACTCCCCATCGGATTGTGGTAATTCGGTTGCACCAGACAAGCCTTCACATCGTGCGTCCGCAACGATTCCGCAACAGCTTCGATATCCACCCCGGTTTCAGCGTGCATCGGGACCTCGATCGCCTGCAGCCCCTGCTCCCTGATCATCGCTAACAAACCGAAATACGTCGGAGTCTCCACCATCACCACATCCCCGCACCGCGTAGTCGCCTTCAAGGCCAGTTCCAGAGCCTCGACCGCACCCACCGTGGTGATAATCTCGGAAGGGGCCACATCCACACCCGCGGTCAAACAACGCTTCGAAATTTGCACCCTCACATCCATACGTCCCGGTGCCACCGTATATCCATACGCAGCCGCTCCATGCTTCCTAGCCAATGCTTGCCCAATGGAACTCAAGCGCGCATTTGGACAAGCGAGATCCCCGGGCGTCGCAGCCCCAAAAGGAACGACCTCCGGCCGATGAACGGCATTCACCATCGCTTCAAAAATAGAAACACTTGAGACATCCACCGGGCGATTCTCATGCTCTTGCAATTCGGGGATTCGGTCCCAAGCGTCGAGACGGGCTTTGACATAGTATCCGGACCGCGAACGGCCTTCGATGCAGCCCCTATCTTCCAGCAAAGCGTAGGCTTCCATCACCGTCGAAATGCTGACCCGGTGGTCCTTACTCATCTGGCGAACCGATGGAATTTTCTCTCCGGCACGAAAGGTTCCCGAATCAATCAAATGCTCAAGATTGTCCGCCATTTGGCGATACATGGGTATACTGGAATCAGATGTGATCATGGCTTCAACTACAGGCTATACTCTCCTTCCTTACCCGCACAGGTACAGATCTGACAGGAGAAAACCAGTACAGATAAAAATAAACGATCTGTACTACATAACAATCTGTTTTTCTGTATCTGTTCTGATTCTTAAATCGGTGCCATATTCACCACATGAACAAAGACATCATCACGGCACCAGCATATCCACCGGGCAGCCACCAAAAAAACCGGCGTAGCCAGCACCCGATCAGGGATCTGTTTCACGCTCTGGGGCAGGCACTGCACACACCACAAGGCTGTGAAATTGCCGCATTGAGAGCCATTGGGAAAAAAGTCCCAAGTTGCCCGCTTAAGACTGGAAAATAACCTCCCCCCATAGCGCGGGCACATGCATGTTGACCTGCCACTGGGGACTCCACACCCAGTTGTCCTCCGGATGACTCTGCTCCTCGGGGTCAAGCCCCTGAGGCAAGTCGGTCCCATGTGGAGGCACCCGCACGTAGCGGCCATCCACCACTTCATGCTGCCACTGAACACGGGAAAAGTTCACCCGCCACACATCGCCCGGCTCAGGCGGGGTGCGTTTTTCGGAATGGTATTGCCGCAAGGCTTCCCAAGGAAAAGCAATTTCCAATGACCAGCCATCGTCTTCATCGCTCGGATCATTCAAGCGCCCCCTCACTCCAACCTTTCGAATCAAGCCCGGCAAATTGCAGCCCCACACGGGCTCTCCACCTTCACTGTATGGCACGGGTAAACTCAGCTCCCAGATGGTGCCCAAGGCATTCATTTCAAATTCGTAGTAGTTGCGCCCGTCACCGTCGGGGTCGATAAATACTTCGAAGTCGTTGTCGTGAAAAATCACCTCATTTTGCCGGGTAATGGTTCCCCAGACATGGGGTTCTTCCAACTCGGCTGCGACGTAAAAATACGTGTCATCCCAGGCCATTTTCACCCGGGTTTCAAATCTCGGCTTCAACCCCGGATCACCGGTGATATCTACAAAGGCATCCGTCCAGGGAATCGAAGCCCATGCTGGATCGGATAGAAACCCATCCAATTTCAACGGCCCCTGAACCCGCTGACACTGATATTGTTTCGGCGACTTCATGCTCCTAGCAAGGTTCCCATCGGATAGAGTAGCTCAGCACTGACTTCATCAATTTTTTTCAGAACCTCGTCCGACAACTCAAGATCCGCGGCTGCAAAAATCGGAGCCAATTGATCTTCATGGGAAACCCCGACAATAGTGGAGGCCACATAGTCATGCTGCTTACTCCATGCCGTAGCCAAGGTCACCACATCCATATCTGCCTCCTTGGCAATCTCAACCAAACGGGCCGTGGTTTCCAGACTCTTCGGATTCACAAACCGCTCTGCCATTCGACGTTGGCGCGGAGCCCCATTTTTCAAATATGCACTGAACCGAGCACCCTCAGGTAACTGACCATCGTTGTACTTGCCACTCACCACCCCTCCTGCCAGTGGACTGTATGGCAACAAACTCACTTGCTCACGCCGACACACCTCGGCCAATTCATCCTCGCAGCGACGATGAATCACCGAAAAATTATTCTGAATCGTATCGTAACGGGCAAAACCGGACACATCACTGGCCCACAAGGCCTTCATCAACCCGTAGCTGTCCTCGTTGCTGATCCCAATTGTCCTCACTTTTCCTTCCTGCACCAGCTCGTCCAACACCTCCAGTGTATCTTCGGGGCGCATCCCGTGATCCGGCCAATGCACCTGATAGAGATCAATATAATCCGTCTGCAAACGACGCAAACTCCCCTCCACGGCCTGTCGGATATGGACACGATCCAAAGCGGCCTTGCCACCCCTGACCGGGGGATTAAACCATCCGTGGGCAGCACCCGCCACCTTACTCGCCAGGATGATACTATTGCGGTCCCTTCCTTTCATCCACTCTCCGAGCAAGCTCTCGGTTCTTCCAGCTTCCTCCACCGTCGGAGGTACCGGATACACTTCCGCGGTATCAAAAAAATCAATCCCGGCATCGATCGACTGATCGAGAATCCGGAAGCTCATCTCCTTATCCGCCTGTTTACCAAAGGTCATGGTTCCCATACAAATCTCACTGACCACAATACCACTGGTGCCTAATCGGTTCTGCTTCATGCCTCCATCATGCGCGATCGTCAGGACTTGGCAAGTCATCTCCTTCCTGATACATGCCTACGGTCATGGACATTCTCCCCAACCTCTTCACTCTGCTGATGCTCATCCTCCTGCAAGCGGTCCTTGGTTTTGACAACTTGCTCTACATTTCTCTGGAATCCAAACGTGCACCGGAAGACAAACAACGCATGGTCCGAATCTGGGGAATTGGCCTCGCCGTGGTCCTACGGATCTGCCTGCTGTTTATCCTGATGAAAATGATGAGTTCCTTTCAGGCATCCTGGTTCAGCATCGATAGCCACGCCCTTCACGTCGACATGAATTTCACCGCCGCCATCACCCTCTTCGGCGGAGCGTTTATCGTCTATACCGCAGTCAAGGAAGTGGTTCACATGCTCACACTGGAGGAATCGCACGCCGAGAAAAAACAAAAGGCATCCGTAGCCAAAACCGTCTCTTTGATTGTCATGATGAATGTGATTTTCTCATTCGATTCCATCCTGAGTGCCATGGCGATCACCAAGGTGGCCTGGATCATGGTCACCGCGATCATCATCAGCGGTCTTCTCATGGTTCTGCTCGCCGACACCGTTTCTCGTTTCCTGCAAAAAAACAGACTCTATGAAGTCCTCGGGCTCTTTATCCTGTTCATCGTCGGCATCCTCCTGCTCTCCGAAGGCGGTCATATGGCTCACCTCAGTTTCTGGGGTCACCCGGTCGAACAAATGAGCAAAGGCACCTTCTATTTTGTTATCGCCACCCTGGTCCTCGTCGATATCGTGCAAGGTCGCTATCAAAAGAAACTCCTCAAACAACGTGAGAAAAAACACGGAGCATTGGCATAGTTATACCAATGTTGAGTTGGTGTTCATCACAAGCCTCGCAAAGGCCCAGGCAGCTGCATTCCGCTAAAACCGACCAACGCGGTGTGCCCTGCCGGGCACACCAAAAAAAAAGCCGTCCACCCGGATCCGGGCAGACGGCTTGAACATTTAATCTGTCGATCCGATTAGGATTCGAGGAAGGTCTTCATGCGACCAATCCCTTCTTCAATCTGGTCGATATCGATTCCGGAATAAGCGAAGCGAATGTAACGCTCGGTTTCCCCCTCAAGCTGACGTCCAAAGTGGAGGCGGGTGCAGAAGGACACTCCGGTCGCTTCAAGCACAGCCTTACGGAATACATCGTAATCCGTGAAGCCCTTGTTCGCCATCGCTCCTGTGACGTTCGGGAACAAATAGAAGGTGGATGCGGGTGTCACACAATGAATTCCCTCGATCTGGTTCAAAGCATTGATCGCGGCATCACGGCGGCCTTTCAGCACATCGAGAAGGCCCATGACCTCTGTCTGGTCACCGGTCAATCCGTCCAATGCTCCATACTGGTTGAAGTGGTTCGAGCATGACTCGTCATTGACGTTGAGCTTGGCAATCACCGAAATGACATTCTCAGGCCCAACCGCAGCACCGAGGCGCCAACCGGTCATCGCAAACTTCTTGGAGAAGGTGTAAAGAATCACACAGCGCTCCTGCATACCTGGCAGACTGACAAACGACTGGCTCTTTCCTGAGTAACGAATCTCGAAGTAGGCCTCGTCACAAAGCACCATCAGATCGTGCTCCCGCACGATTTCGGCAAGGCGCTTGAACTCTTCAGGGCTGGCTTCTGCACCAATCGGGTTCTGCAGATCGTTGAGAATCAGGATCTTGGTTTTCGGTGTGATTGAATTTTCAATGGCATCGATATCAATCGCAAACCCTCCTTCGTTCTCCTTGTATCCATAAGGAAGAGCCGTGCCACCATAGTATTCAATCTGGGACTCATAGATCGGGTATCCCGGGTTGGGGTAAAGCACCTCGTCCCCTGGGTTCATCACTGCCTGAATAAACTTGGTGATCACCGGCTTACCACCAGGCTGAACCGCCACGTTTTCCATCCCGTATTTCACCCCGTGTGAGTTGCTGATATTTTCCGCAAGTGCTTCACGAAGCTGTGGAATTCCGGCATTCGGACAATAACCGGTTTTCCCGTCACGCATGGCTTTCACCGCGCCTTCAACCACCGTCGAAGGTGTGGGTAAATTCATGTCACCCAAGTGAAAGGGATAGACATGATTTCCTTTCGCTGCAAAGGCAGCAGCCTCGGCTGAAACAGCAAAGGCCGTTTCCGTTCCAAGACAGTCGATTCTATTTGCAATATTCATCATAATTCTAGTGGGTTCAATGGTTGTGATTGATCAATTAGGAAATACCTACTTCCGAGGCGTTCACGATGTTTGGCATCGCCTGTGGAATATCCCCCTCGAGGAATGGCAGCACATCGGCACCATCCCAAAGCGAATACCCTTGCAGCAGGCCAGCAACGTTAGAGGCAGCCAAAGAGGCCATACCTTCACGAGTCCAAACAGTCGCGGATGCAATGTGGGGAACAATCACCACATTATCGAGATCCGCCAGTCCCGGGGCCATGGCTGGCTCTTCTTCAAAAACGTCGAGCCCAACCCGGAAGTCAGGGTTCTTCTGACAGTGTGCCACCAACGCATTCTCATCAATGATCGGACCACGGGCCGAGTTCACCAGAATGGCATCCTTCTTCATCAGGTTCAGGCGCTCTTCATTGATCAGGTGCTTGGTGTTTTCATCGAGCACCGTGTGCAAACTAACCAAGTCGGAAACCTTCAACAGTTCTTCAATGCTGTCCACACGCTGACAGGTCACAGCAGGCTCACCATGCTTCTCCAACAAGGCACCATAGTCAGCCACATAATCTTCCAGAGATTCATTCTGATAGAGATCATAATACACCAGGTTCATCTTATGCCCCTCCACCATCATGCGGGCATAGGCGGCACCAATACGACCTGCACCAATGATACCTACCGTCTTGCCGTGGAACAGCTGCCCCATGAACAACTGTGGCAACCAACCGTGGAACTGACCGCTGCGCATAAATTGATCCGACTCCACAATGCGGCGTGATGCGGCAAAGGTGAGAGCGATTGCCAGCTCGGCAGTGGTCTCGGTCAACACGCCCGGAGTGTTTCCCACGGGGAGACCCAACTCATTCGCGGCAGCGACGTCCACGTTGTTAAAACCTACCGCGTAGTTACTGTAGGCCGTGCCTCCGGCCGCTTTCAAGGCACCAAGCGTATCCGTGTCCCAGGCCTCGGTCAACTGACCGATCGCACCGTCACACTGGTCCCCAATCAACGCGATGATCTCTTCCTTGCTGAGGATCTCAGTCCCCGGCATGATTTCAATCCGGCAATCCGCGGCAGTCAGAATATCCTGCCAATGCGTTCCGGGTAATTCTTTCGTCACGACGACCCGCTTGGAGCCTTCGGGATTGACAACAATAGGAGTAATATCAGCCATGCTGCGGACGCTACTACTGACGTCCTGCAAGCCAAGAGAAAATTAGCGAGTACAGGCGAATCCAGAGATTATGCTCATCATTCCGCAGAATACGCAAAAAAACCTGTATCCCTTCTAAACAAGCTACTTAGAACTTGCCCACATTCCTTGTCAATGCCTACGAACTCAAGCCGGTTCCGGACTCGATTATATGCTCTGCCGACAACTCAAATAGCACATCAGCACGCCCCGGCATCTCATCAAACATCCACCGGGTCAAACGCTCGTAATGCATGATAAATCGCTCCAGTTGCTCCACACTCATCAGTCCACTCAGATCGGCTCCCACCTCGGAGGCCTTGGACGCCCTCAGTTTGTCCTCCTGCTCACCACGCCAATGATGCACACATTCAAAATCAGGAGCCTTGATCATCACCAGACGATCCAGCAACGCAAATAAGTCAACGTATTCCGACTGCAACCGCTCGTTCACAAATCCCCGCCATGCGCCATCCGCATCTTCCTTTTCTTCCAAAACATTGATCGCTTTCGGCAAAGCCTCCGGCGGCTCAGCCACAGCACCAATACACCAGCCTTCAAACAGAATCACATCCACAGCCTCAGAGGGAACCGTCCATTCACTCTCCGGGCGCCGATCATCAGACGCCTTGTCAAACGAAGGAACCGGAACCAGTTTTCCCGCCATAAGATCCTGGATCACCTGCATCCCCAGCGTGGTATCGTGGGTTCCCGGCACTCCGCGCGTCGCGAGTAAAGGATGAATCTGCTGCGCCAACTCGGCACGCACGGCCTTGGTCTGATAGATATCATCAATGGAAATCACGGCACAGCAACACCCACACTCTTCCTGCAATGCCGTTGCCAGCACCTTGGACATCGTTGACTTCCCCGTCCCCTGGGCCCCATTGACGCCCACCACAAGCACTCCTCCCTTCTCACGCTGCCATTGCTGAATCTTTTTTGCCAAGGGCACATAATACCCCATGGCATTTCCAACAAACGACGAGGGCAATCGCTCCTCCTGCATAATCTGGCTCAGCCAGCGTGGTACATCAGACATAGCTCTATTCTCAAGGTGAACTTGCCGACCAAGCTAGTGAGGAATCCAGGAATGTCAATCTCGGCTAGACCACATCCAGTCTGGCAAGCGATCAACCCAAACGACAAATTTCCGGATCAATACCTGACGGCCAGAACAGAGACCTTGGCGTCATGCATCATGCGCTCCGCATTGGTCCCGAGAAATAGACTGGTTAGTTTAGAATGCTGCCGGGTTCCAAGCACGGCCAAGTCCGCCCCGACATCCTCGAGATGACAGGTCATTTCGACAGACGGCACTGTGGATTCCAAAATCACCGTCGAGTACTTCACAGCTTCAAGCTGCGACGATAGCGGGATCAGAGTCCGGTTTAATGTTTCCTGCGACCTGTGACGCATCCGCTCAGGGTAGCTCATGTCGTCATCAGCAGCATCCTCAAGCACCTCTCCCCATAAATCTTGCTTCGGCGGATAAATCACATGAAGAATTTCCAGTGTCGCGCCATGGAGCACGGCAATCTCAATCGCCTTTTCTACCACACGCTCGGATGTCGGTGAACAATCCGTACAAACCACAATCTTCTTGAAATTGCCGCTCTGCCAATTTCGCACCACCAAAACATCCGAGGGAACAAAACGTAAGCAACTCGAAGCCGTCGTTCCGAGATGGCCCTTGCTCATGTCATTGGCCGCAACCACCAACACCGAAGCCCCACGGTCACTGACCACCCGAGCCAATTGGTCCGCCGGCCTACCCACACACACAATCTGCTCGACCTCAGCATCTGGAGCTTCCTTTGCGATGAACGCACTCAACTGCTCCCTGGACTGCTCAATCAAATCATCCTGCGAGAACGACTCGTCCTTATGCCCCGCCCAATGCTGCAAATGACTCGAACTTAAAACATGAACCGCCACCACCGAACCTCCCCGCAACGTGCCTGCGTGCACCGCCTTGCGAAGTGCCTTGGCTGATGATGCTGAATAATCAATACCGACAACGATGGATGGGCTTGGGTTCATGATCTGTGTGGTGATGGTTTAAAATCAGGTGATCAGCATCCACTCCATAGATGATCCTTTCACCCACTAATACATCCACTACATACGAGCAACAGTCAAGAGACATCATCCAAGGCGTAGGAAAGCGGCCCATCAAAGATGATTTTTTGAAGACACCCTCGCCAATATGGGCTAGATTGACCCAAATTTATTTTTTCAGGCTCCGATTTCAGACGCCATCATATTCCGTTCCGACCTCATGATGAAACCAAACCAGCAAGGCCATGAACACTCCGGACTCCATTCACTGGCACGCTACACCGGTCGGAGAGGTCTCTGCACTTCTGGAATCCTCATCTACAACGGGTCTAAGTGAGGAAACAGTCCTCACCCGGCTTGAACAATTTGGGCCCAACCGAATATCAGAAAGCAAAGGCAGCAGCGAATGGAAGCGCTTTTTCTTACAGTTTCACCAAGCCCTGATCTACATTCTGCTCGCTGCGACCGGCATCACCATGGCTCTCGGCGAATGGGTGGATGCTTCGGTCATTTTTGGCGTTGTGTTGATCAATGCCATCATCGGATATCTTCAGGAGGCCAAAGCTGAAAAAGCGATCAACGAGCTTGCCAACATGCTGCTCACCGAGGCCACGGTCCGTCGCGATGGTCAAAAGCGACGCATCCCCTCCACCGAGCTTGTCCCCGGTGATGTGGTGCTTCTGCAATCCGGCGACCGGGTTCCGGCCGACCTCCGCTTGATGCAGCTACGGAATCTTCAAATAGAAGAGGCGGCCCTGACCGGAGAATCCGTTCCCGTCGAAAAACAATGCTGCCACTTGGCTGCAGATACCATGCTTGCAGAGCGAAGCAACCAGGCATTCACTGGCACCCTCGTCACCTATGGTCAGGGAGAAGGGTTCGTTACCGCCACCGGAGACCAAACGGAGATGGGACGGATCGCCGAACTCATCCACAGCGCGGATCCCTTGCAAACCCCACTCACTCGGAAAATCACCCAGTTCAGCCGCCTACTACTTTACGTGATTCTCGGCCTGGCTGCAATGACCTTCATCATCGGAATTGCTCGAGGGGAATCATGGGTCGACATGTTCATGGCCGCTGTCGCTCTGGCCGTGGGAGCCATCCCCGAAGGCCTGCCCGCAGCTCTCACCATCACATTGGCCATCGGAGTCTCCCGTATGGCCAAACGACGCGCCATCATCCGCAAACTGCCAGCCGTCGAAACCCTGGGAAGCACCACCGTCATCTGCTCCGACAAAACAGGCACCCTGACCCAGAACCAAATGACCGTGCAGGAAATCCATGCAGGCGGCAGGGTCTACCATGTCACTGGCAGCGGCTACGAAACCGAAGGCTCCATCCACTACGAAGAAACCCCGGTGATGATCGGAGAAAATGTCGCCTTAGTCGAAACCCTCGGCGCAGGATTGCTCTGTAATGATTCATGTCTGGTGCATCATCCTGAGGGCCAGACAAGCGTCCAGGGAGACCCGACCGAGGCCGCATTGATCGTCGCCGCGCAAAAAGCAGGTCTCACCGATGAAGAGATGCATGGCCGGCTCCCACGGATCGAAACCATCCCCTTCGAGTCTGAATACCAATACATGGCCACCTTGCACGGTAAACAAGAGGACCCCAAAATCATCTATATCAAAGGCTCCGTGGAAGCTGTGATGGAACGCTGCACCCACGCACTCGACACCACCGGAAATCTCATTCCACTGAACCGAGCCCGTCAAACCCAATGTGCCGAAGACATGGCATCCCGCGGCCTACGCGTGCTCGCATTTGCCAGGAGAGAAATGCCGGGGTCACACCATCGCCTGGAACACGGCCACATTTCCAAAGAGCTCACCTTCCTGGGCCTGCAAGGTAAACTCGACCCCCCGCGACCCGAAGCCATCGCCGCGGTCGCCCAATGCCAGTCAGCAGGCATCAAAGTAAAGATGATCACCGGAGACCACGCGCTAACAGCCAAAGCGGTCGCACAGCAAATTGGACTCGACACTTCTACCCCTGCACTTACCGGGCGCGAACTCGAACAACTCAGCGATGAAGAACTAGCCGACGTCGCGGAACAAACCTCCGTCTTTGCCCGCGTGGCCCCCAAACAAAAATTGCGTTTAGTCAAGGCTTTGCAATCCCATCACCACATCGTAGCCATGACCGGCGACGGAGTAAACGATGCCCCCGCTTTAAAGCAAGCCGACATTGGCACCGCCATGGGGATCACCGGCACCGATGTATCCAAAGAAGCCGCCGACATGATCCTCACGGATGATAACTTTGCCTCGATCGAGGCCGCCGTGGAAGAAGGCCGCAGCGTTTTTGACAACCTGACCAAATTCATCGTCTGGACACTGCCCACCAACTTTGGCGAGGGGCTGGTCATTCTGGCAGCGATCCTCACCGGCACCACCCTACCCATCGTCCCCGTGCAAATCCTCTGGATCAACATGACCACCGCCATCCTGTTAGGTCTCATGCTCGTTTTTGAACCCAAGGAAAAAGACATGATGGATCGCCCGCCCCGCGATCCCATGATGCCGATCCTGACACGCACTTTACAGCTCAGAATCTTCCTTGTTGCCCTCATCATGCTGGCCGGATGTTTTTCTCTCTTCACATGGGAGCTCGACCGCGGTGCCAGCGTAGCAGAAGCCCGAACCGCAGCCGTCAACGTCTTTGTCATGGTTGAAATGTTCTACCTCTACAACTGCCGCAGTTTCTCCCGCTCAATTTTCGCCATCGGGTTCTTCTCCAACAAATGGATCATTATCGGCTCACTCATCATGATCGTTCTGCAACTGCTCATCACCTACTCCCCCGCCATGAACACCCTCTTCCACACCGCCCCCATCGGTCTGGATGTCTGGTGGAGAATTCTCGCCATCGCCACCATCGCCTACCTCGCTGTAGGCATCGAAAAATGGATCACCGACCGAACACACAGAAGCAAAGGGCCCATTGGGAGTTCACCATTAGAGTAAAGAAACGAACGTTCACTAACAAAACCCACTCTCCCTTTCTTCTTCACGTTGGTAGTTAATGGCTTCTTTTCCATGGGTCTTGACGGCTTTGAACCCATGATGCATTTCCTCACCCGTTTTTTATTTTTTCGCCTCTAGGCGGAGAAACAGATCACCGTTTCCTACGGGGACCTCCAAGAACGAAGCTCTTCAGCTTATTTTTGATACAACATTCACCCAATTTGCTACATTTTAGAGATGCCCATGGTATATATCACACCTTAACATAAAATCTATGGTTCATGCCTTCCCTTCTATTGCAAAGCAAATGCGTATCCCACAAACACTTCTGGTCTCCGCTTTCACAGTATCCACACTTAGCGTAGCACTTGCCGATGGAGTCATGGTGTCGCCGGAGATCGATAACCCGAGCAAACCATGGTGCTACTTCGGCAAGCCCACAAGCGTGATCGGGGTCCCCTTCATGCCAGACGCCATTCAGGTAACGTATGATGGATCGATCTATACCAAATCAGCTGAATATTCCATTGTTTATGGCGATCAGTCCAAGCCGGTGATGCAACGCGAAAAGAGCTTTCTCAATGGGTGGATACCTATTATCCGCTACTCCTGGAAGGAAGACTCTCTGACATACGAAGCGGAGGCCTTCACCGCGATACCGAGCAACGAAACCCAACGCCATAACACCACCCAATGGATGCAAATCAAAGTCACCAACACGGGCAGTGCCAAACAACCATCCCGCATCGGGGTCGGAATTCGATCCAAGGCAGACAAATACCGCTTGGGTCCCGCAGTGCCAGTATCCAATGCCACATTCAAAATCGAAAATAATACGATTTACCGCAATGGCAAGGTGCTCGCTGTCCATGCCAGCGGTTGCCAGTTTGATGCGGTGGATGGAACCCCTTACTCCGCTCCATTCCAAGGCATTACGCACCACATGACGCCAGCGACACTTAGTTGCATTGCATGGAAACAAAAAGTCCTACAACCCGGTCAAAGTGAAACACACACCCTGAGCTTTCCCAGAGTTCCCGTAGCTGAAACTGCAAGCACTGTCATCTCTGAAAAAGAGTACAACGCAGCTCGTTCACAAGCCATCACATGGTGGGAAACAACGGTCGGAACCAACAGCCGTATCACCCTGCCTGAAAAAAGGCTCGAACACGCCCACCGAGCCGGAGTTGTGCACTCGATGCTTGGAACACGAGAACGCAAAGGTAAAAAGTTTCAATCCGATGGTATCCCTTACCCAAACCTCTTTCTCATCGCAGCTACTGAATATCAAGATGTCTATGATTCATTCGGGCTCACTGACATCTACCGACCCAACTTCAAGGAATACGCCCGACTTCAGCTTGAGAATGGGCTTTTTCTGGACACCAACCTCTCCCACGGAAAAATTCTCCTTTCCTCACACGGCCAGGTTCTCAGTGCCATCAGCCGCCATATCCTTGTAACCCGCGACAAAGAGTTTGGTGAAAAAATATTCCCCATGATCGAAAAAGCGATGGATATGATCATCACTTCGACCCAAAAAGAACCCAATGGTCTTCTTCCGCCATCCACTCCCTACGATGCCGAAATGATCAAAGGCTACTATACCAGCCACAATCTGCTAGGTCTACTCGGTGTCCGATCAGCGATACGCGTCGCAACCATGTTAGAAAAAGAGGCGAAAGCCAATGAATGGCGTTCTTTCCATACAAGTTATGAAAAAAATGTCACCAAAGCAATCCAAGCCTCCGCTTGGAAGGACGGCTACATCCCCACAGGTCTCTACAGCTTCATCACAGGGCCTGAATCCCGCAAAGGCTTCGCGGAATACCGAACAGATCAAGACTGGGATAACAATCTTTTGGCTTGGCCGACCGAGGTCCTCGACGCTGACGACCCGCGCGTTGTCGCCACATGCGACAATATCCGCAAGCTGCGATATCGTGAAGGGATCCAAACTTACCGCAACGGCCAGCACCTCCATCAATACATCACGACCAACCAAGTCTGCCAATATCTCGTCGCTAACGAGCAGAAAAAAGCGCTCGAAGACATCTATCACATTCTCCTCCACTCGGGAAGCAATGGAGCATCATTTGAAAATCTCATCCAGCCTTGGGGCAACCGCACACCCTCGGGTGGATGCCCGCCACCTCACGCATGGGGAACCATTCGAACCTCGCAGATCATCCGCTCCCTTCTCTACATGCCTATTGGTGGCCGGGCCGGAATTGATCCTGAGGACAGAGATCTCCTGCTTTTTTCAGCCACATCACCATCATGGAACCATCCTGGCAACAGAGTGGCCATCGCCAACGGTATCACCGAGTTCGGGAACATCAACGCCAGCATGACATTGAACGGAACAGGGGCAGATTATACGTTCGACAACCACTTTCACGCCAATGCCACACCTAGATCCCTCCGCATCCCGATACCCTGGTTTGTCCAACTTCTCTCACACCAGTCAGATGCTGAAAAAATTCGAATCCATGACGGCGTCATCTATCTCAGTCCGGACGCTACGGAACTCAGCCTCACATGGAAGGAAAAGCCCAAGGTTCACGACACCACCTTCCAGGACCTTCTTACACGTTACCGTATGGAAATTCCATACATCTGGAAAACAACACGCAACAACGCACCTCAGAACCCTGAAGGGTTTCTGACGGAAGAGGAACGCCAAACCAAACCCCAGCCATTATCATTCGCCACCGTAAAGAGTGCTTATCAACACGAATACCAACGCCGCTACCAACAATATTTGAAAGGAGGGGGAAAACCATGGCCTATCGAAGCACCCTCCACAAAACCGACGCCCAAAGCTCTCCCCCAAAAAAACAACTCCGAGCTTCCTCTATTCAGCCTGACCACAGGAAAAAAGGTCACAGCATCATCAAACACGTTAAAAAACCACCCGCCCTCGAATGCTGTCGATGGCAAAGCTACGCGCTCGAGCTACTGGGCAGCTGACGGCGGGCCGAGGAACGATCCCGCATGGGTTCAGATTGACCTGGGCAAAACAGAAGCCGTAACCCGTGTCCATATCCGTCCCTATTACGGTAACAGCCGGATTTATAAATACTACGTCGAGCACTCCCCGGATGGTAAGCATTGGGACAAATTCATTGACCATACAAAAAAGGCTGCACCAACGACCCTCGAGGGAAATGATTACCGTTTTCAACCGACGGACATGCGCTACATCCGAGTGACGGTCACCCATTGCTCCATCAATACAGGAAGGGCTCTACTTGAAATTTCAGCCTACAAGTAATAGTGTTCTCCCGCATGCCACATGCATCACACGATGAATGACCTCAACTCCCACCTTTCGACTCAGCCGATTGTCAACACCATCAGAATATCGGCGGTTCATTTTGTGGGGAAAATCACACGGAAACAGCAACGAAGCTTTCGCTCCAGCTCCCTTCCCGGCTTCGTTGTTCATTTGACCGTTGATGGGACGGTCCAACAAAACTGCAACGGTATCAGTCAGAACCTTTCTCCGGGAAACATCGTCTGGTACAACGAGCATGACCTGATCCGAGGAGAGATCACCTCATCCCCTTGGACATTCTACACCGTGAACTTTGAAAGTCCGGATCTTCCGCTCATACACGCCAATCAACGCATGGCCGAAGCTCCGAAAGAAATCTTGCCCCTCTTTGTCCAACTCTTGGAGGAATGGAATCATCGATCCGACTCAGGGTTGTCCGGGCGACTGAACATTGCCAGCCTGCTGCACCAAATCATTGCCCTCACCTACCCGTCAGCCAATTCCGTCTCTACCAGCACTTCAAACAACACACCTTCCGGGTGGTGGAAAATTGAAGCGGACTACTCACACGCCCTACACCGGCCTCCCCCAAAACTCACTGAATTGGCCAGGAAGTATGGTATCAGCGTCAAAAGGATCAACCAGCTCAGTCACGACGCCACAGGGCTGCCCCCCATGCAGAGACTCAAGATGGTCAGACTCAGCTACGTTCGGGGCCAGCTCTTCACATCGAACCTCACCGTGTCTGAAATTGCCTTTCAGTCAGGATACTCCCGCGTCCAGGATCTCACACGCGACTATAAAGCATATTTCGGTGCGCCCCCATCAGAGACGCGCAAGCAAACACAGGAAAAGATCAGCAAGGAACTGCCTGACTCTCCCTAACACTTCGCTGCAGAAGATCCTGCAAGCCCTGCACGCCATTCTTCGATTTTCTACGTGCGAAATCGAACGCTCTCTCTGCATTCGTTGGCTCTGACATTTGAACGAGCATCCAGTCCATCGTCTTGATTTGCTACATTTCGGTCTGCATTTCAGAACAGAATGGCATCCGGCTTCGGTCATGGGTGGGTCTATTCTTTAACTAGCTGCTTCTGACAGGTTTACGAGAAGCGGAAACCGCGAACTAAAGAATCATATCACCCATCATAAAACATGAAAAATAAACTAAAAACTCTGGCCGCCCTCGCCTCGCTCACTTTATCAACAAATGCGGCTGTTGTCGGCATTGATGTCATCGATGATGGCAACGGCATAGCAACCACTACCGGCGTGCTCGATACAACCAGCAGAACATGGTCAACCGTGGGGACCGCCTCACTGGATGGTATCGATGATCTCACCATCACCGTGAGTGGAGCCACCGATAGTGGCACAGGAAACCGAAACCCGGCGCTCACCCTATTCAAGGACTACCAATACACCGTCGGAGGAACGATCAATGTCACAATTTCCGGCTTGAATGACCTCAAAAACTAC
Organism: Oceaniferula marina; assembly: GCF_013391475.1. Lineage (NCBI taxonomy): Bacteria > Pseudomonadati > Verrucomicrobiota > Verrucomicrobiia > Verrucomicrobiales > Verrucomicrobiaceae > Oceaniferula > Oceaniferula marina. The sequence goes on from NZ_JACBAZ010000009.1 coordinate 66,039, forward strand.
AATTTGGCAGTCTTCATGGGCCAGTGGTATGTCTCATCAGGGTCAACCAGTTTCCTGAGAGGAGGAGAAGCCACCGTAACCACCGCCAACACCACGCATCCATCTGCCGAATCCACTACCGGGGACTCGTTCGACACCTACCTAGAGGGCGTTAATTATGTCCAATTTGACAACCTGACCACAGATGGGTCTGGCAACATCAACTTCACAGTAAGCAATGGCCCCGAGGGAATCGGGATATTCAATGGCTTTGAAATCCAGAGCGTGCCCGAACCATCTTCTAGCGCGATGTTAGGCCTTGGCGGACTTGCCCTGATCCTTTATCGCCGCAAGTAAGGCTCATACTCATTCAACATCTAACTTATGGGCGGTCCGAGAACATATCTTTGGCAGCCTTCTCTTTATACCTTCTCTCTATAACTCTATGTCATCTAAAAAAACCAAAGTTTACTATATCGGGGACTGGGCCGTCATGGTCGGACCTCACTTTGCTGAAACCTCATTCAACTGTGCCATGAAGGGGTTGGAAATCTTCAACTATGGCAAATGGCTCAAAGCGGCGCTCGAATCTTCGGATGAACACGAGGTCAAAAGCGTGCCAACTTGGGACTTTTACCGCATGGGGCCAGGAGAATGGGAATCGGTTCTCGAAGAATACGATGTGATCATTTTCTCCGACGTAGAACTCAAAAATTTCCAACTGACCCCAAGTTTCTTTGACCGCAGCAAGTTTGGCAACGAACCTCTGACTTTTCCTGACCGCGTACGCCTCACCGTAGAGGCCCTACAAGCAGGAACCCACATGTTATTTCTGGGCGGCTGGCTCAGCTTCAACGGTGAAATGGGCAAGGGGGGCTGGGGAAGATCCAGACTCGCTGAAATTCTTCCTGTCGAGTGCCTGCAGACTGAAGATCTTGTCGAAAGCACCGAAGGGTTCAAAGGGCGTATCACAGCCACAGGTCACAGAATGTTCGAAGGGATCGACATCTCCAACACTCCCCCCATTCTAGGCTATAACCGGGTTCTGCCCAAACCAAACTGCGAAGTCCTCGCCTACTGGGGAGAGACCGAAGACCCCATGCTCGCCACTTGCCAGTATGGGAAAGGTCGAAGTCTTGCCTACACCTCTGACCCCGCCCCGCATTGGGGTTGCAACTTTGTTTACTGGGATGACTACAACCGATTCTGGCTGAACGCCCTTCATTGGCTGCTGCACGGCGATACCATGGCTGATCAAGCTAGCCCACGTTAGCAAACATTGGGCTGCGGGTGGCCAGGTTTCCAATCGGCTCATTGGCTTAGCTGGTGATAAAACAAAACAAACAGCAGACGAGTCAGGACATGGATAATCTCGTCTGTACGCTTAGTGTAACTACAATACAAGTCGTTACAGAATGAATTTGTTGTCATGCTGATTTTTCGCCCAGCTCGTTGACCATGCCATGCTGTAAAACAGAGAACAGACGATGGCGCGTTATTTCAACCCTCTAATTCAACAACAACCAAACGCAAAACGTATGAAGACGCAATTAAGAACCAAGGCCGCAAGAGCTGGATGGTAAGTGCGGGGCTTTGCTTTGTGCTTCCGTATAAGGCAAAATGAATGATGGATGAAAAATCAAGATGAATGGGACAGTATTTGCTTAGCAAGAGCATTGAGGCGGAAACCGAACAAAATGCACGCGCTGTCATTGATTTTTAAAAACTCCTCGTTCCTACGGTAACCGCCCGTAAAAAAACGTGGAAACATGACCCAATAAATAAGAATTACTCAATAAATATCCAATAGAATGTTAAATCGAAAAATAATATTAATGAGTAAGTTTGCAGCAGTAGCCGCAACGGTTAGTAGTGTGATACCTGCTGTGCAGGCGCAAGGAGGGGCCTTACCCAATGTGGTGGTTATCTATGCTGATGACCTTGGTTACGGGGATGTGAGTTGTTACAACGCAGAATCAAAAGTAAAAACTCCGAATATTGACCGCATAGCGGCGGAGGGGATGATGTTTACCGACGGACACTCCCCGGATACTATTTGCAGTCCAAGCCGCTACGGAATTCTCAGTGGACGAGCCTCCTGGAGGACACATAGAAAAAAGGGAAACCCCGCTCCTGGGGAGCAGCCTTGGATTGAAAAGACGCGCCTTACCCTTGCTTCCATGCTTAAAGAAAAAGGCTACGATACGGCAGCCATTGGTAAATGGGGGGTCGGATCCGACTGGGAGTCTGCTGCCAAACCGGGGCGGAAAGGACTCGATCTGAGCGAGAAATCCATCGACTACACCAAGCCGATCCACAGCGGTCGGTGCATTGGCTTTACCTACGACTGGGTACACCTCTGGTTTGGGCATAGCTATTACAGTACAAAAAAATACCCCTGGGATCACGGCGGCTACAGGGATGGGGGACGCTGGTTCTTCGAGAACGGCATGACCGAAGGTGGCAAAGTTGATTTCGAGTCATTTGATATGCGCAAGGCGCAAATGGAGGTGATCGAGCGTAGTGTTCGATACATCGATGCCAAAGGTGGGCGTGTTGATTACCCGCAGTTTAACCAGCGGAAAGGCAAGCCGTTTTTCCTCTATTATGCTGCTCATATTCCGCATGGACCGATTGTCCCCGCCAAGCAGTTTCAAGGCTCTACCCAGTGCGGAGATTACGGTGACTTTGTCAATCAATTTGACTGGGCTGTCGGCCAGATCACCGATGCATTGAAGCGCAACGGCATGCTGGAAAATACCATTCTTGTCATCACCTCGGATAACGGCCCGGAACACTGGTCTTATAGTTTTATCGACAAGTTCAAGCATAACAGCATGGGTGAACTGCGCGGAGCCAAGCGCAACCTCTGGGAGGGCGGGCACCGTGTGCCCTTCATTGTGTCGTGGCCGCAAAAAATGCAAAAAAGAGGCATCTCGCAACGCTTGGTGAGTCAACTTGACCTCGTGGCTACCATCGCTGATGTGGTTGATTATAAAATCGGCCCAGGCAACGCCGAGGATAGCTTCAGTTTTGCCAGCGAGTTCGGTCAGGACGTGAAAGAAAGCACTCCGAAACGCGATCTGATTATCCATCACGATTCAAATAATCGCTACGCGCTCCGCAAAGGCGACTGGGTGTTTATCGACCATAAGTCGGGCGGCCCGGAGCCGGAGTGGCTGCGTAAGCGCAAAGGGAGAGAAAAACACAATTTCCCTGGCGAACTCTTTAATCTCAAGGAAGATCCATACGAATCAAACAACCTCTACGGTAAGCATCCTGAAAAAGTCAAAGAGATGAAAAGGTTACTCGATCAATTGAAAAAATCAGACAAGACCGTAACAAGATAATCTAGCTGACAAGCCCTATAGGCAGCCCTGTAAGATCAATAAGTTGGTGAGCGCTGCTATGAATTTTTTCATATAAAAAAAGCTTGTCGTATTACCGGTAATGAACACCTCGATGGTTGCGTGTTTGTCACGTTCACCATTGATTGAGGGCCATCAAGCCTTGAAAAAAACTCCCCCTATGCTCGCCTTCCGAGCGCAGGGAGAGCTTGTCTTTGAATAATCCTCTATTACTTACTTCTTACGACGCAAGATGAGTGCCAATCCACTCAGGCCAAGAAGGGCAGCGGAGGATGGTTCTGGAACTACATTGACGTCTTCCATAGTGGTTCCCATGATGAAATTATCGATTTGCATATCTCCCGTATGGATGGCAAAACGGAGGTTATCCGTACCCTTGATATTCATACTTCCTGTCTGGGTTGGTGCACCTGAAACGTCAACAGCAGATCCAGCAGTTCCAGTCCACAAGGAAACGGAGTTATCGGTGAGGTCAAACTTGACAGCAATACTGTTAGTTCCCGTGACACCCGTATCTGCGCCTCCAATACCAAACATGTCCCGACCTGAAATCGCGCCGATGATGCCTTTTTCAGATCCTCCATCGAAGAAGGAGACGCCTGCATACCCGAAGCTGCCCGACAGAGTGATTTGTCCGTCAAAGGTCATCCAAACTTCATTTCCGTTAGCGACGTCTATCGTTTGAGATAAGCCACGATAAACCTGTTCAGGGGCTCCACTTCCGTCGATTTGACCGGATGTTACATTCAATCCATCTGCCCCTGTATAGTCCGTGCTCCAGCCAGTACCCGCTCCAGCTTGACCGACGATGTTGCCGTCGGTATAGGTATTGAAGTCATCAGATGCGATAACTGTCGCATTCGCGCTTGTTGTGGCTAGTGCAATTACGCCGATGACGGCAGCACCATATTTTGCTGTATTCTTCTTATCTTTCATAATCGTTTTTGCTATTGTTCTAACATTCGCTGTTTGCAGCTGCATAATGATGCAACAACTCACCACTGCGATGATTTGAAACCATACCCTCCCGCCATGGCAGGTAAATTTTTTTAGCTTTCGATTATAGATAAATCGATTTCAATTTTGGCCACTCCCAATAATTTGAGAAATCTTATCATTACGTCAAGCCACCTTACATACCTTTTGGAAAAGGTGCTGCAGCCCTCAGGGTTTAACGCTCGATTCTCCGAGTCTTGATGTGAGCGCGATGGCGGAACTCGCCTGGGCTGAGGCCCGTTTCCTGAAGAAAGACGGTGCTAAAGTAAGCGGCTGACCCAAACCCGAGTTCGATGGCCAGAGCATGGATTTTATCATCCGTTTCCGCCAGAATCTGCCGGGCGCGATTGATTCTGAGGATCAATAAATATCGGCTGAGCGACTCGCCAGAGAACTGTTTAAAAATCGAGTTGAGTTGATGGCGGCTCAAACCGACATGCTCACAGATACTGGAAATCTCAATTTTTTCACCCAAACGATCACGCATATAAGCCAAGGCTTTGTTGAGCTCCGGATGTTCACTGACAAGCAGCGAAGTGGATGATCGTTCAATGACCCGTTCGGGTTCGATCATGATGGGCTTAGACGGCACAGGCTCTCCTTTCATGAGACGATCCAAGAGTGCCGCGGCGGCGTATCCTTGATATTCTAATTGGCTTGCCACTACGGTTTGGGCGACAGGAGACAGCTCATTGTATATGCGATCAGAATCAACCCCGATAATGGCCACCTCCTGGGGAACCTGGATGCCAGCCTCGACCAAACGGTGCATCAACCAGTCACCCACCAGATCATTTTGAGCCATCAGAGCGAGGGGTGTCGGCAACTGGCGAATTTGCTGGATGCAGTCTTGAAAGTGAACTTGATGAAACTGCCGACCAGCCTGTTCTACAACAAGTCGGAGCCCCTCTGATCGCTCTCTTTCGTTGCTTGCATTCGCTATCTCTGGGTCATAATGAAAATAGCCAATATCCTGAAACCCTTGGGAAACCAAATAATGGCCAGCCATGCGGCCAATCGCCAGATTGTCAATACAGACATGAGGGTACCCGGTTAATCGAGATCCGTTGAAGAGCTCCACCACAGGTCGTTTTTCGCTGCTGACCATTTCAATGATGTCATCACGATCTGCACTCATTGTGATGATTCCATCGCCATCCCAATCCTCTGGAATTTTACCAAAATGCACCATGCTGGCATCGAGGATCCAACCGGCCTCGCGAGCATACAACGCCAAACCCAAATGGTGCTCTCTTACATAATAACCTGGTAGATAGAGGATGTTTTTGTTTTTCATTTACCGTAAATTACAAGCCGCTGAATGATCGAAGCTCCGACTGGGCCGGAGTCGGTATGATCACTCGTATCGACAACACCGCGTGTCTTTCCTAGCACGACTTGATTGGGCTCTCCCGGAAAGTCAACACGTGGATAAGCCCCCAGCTGTTGCCAGAAACCATCACCGTCCGTAGCCTCGGCAACAACTTCATCCTTTTCAAGCCGAATTCTCAAATTCATCGGGCCTGAACTCATCCGGCCTAAACCAACACGCTGGACACCGCCTGTTGATTCAAGACCAAATGCCCCTGAAGGTGTGCGCAAGTTAATGCGTAAGGCTTGACCACCCGGCCATGACAATGTCAGACCGGGACCCCACGTTTCACCACGATCGCCCTTATTCTCAATGAGGCACTCAACGGCTGTTGTTCCTTTGGGAAGTTGACCTTTCACACAAGCGCTGACATGGGCCGGGGCACGGAAAACGAGCCCTCCTGTTTTGCTTACCGTAACGGAAGTCTTGGCTTGTTTTGATGTTATCGTTGTCCACTCCTTACCGAGGGGAGCAGTGAATTTTTTCTTGAGTAAGATGCTGCGTTTCATCTTAACTCCACCCGCCAGATCGTCCTCGGTCGGGCCGGATTCATCAACCAGTATCAATAATCCACGTTTAGGGGACACCTTGATTGAATCACCCACCTTCCATTGTTTGGCTTGTTGAAAACCTACTGAAGCAGGAGCAAAGAACTTGGCTTTAGCTGGGTCGAGCCCCAGAGCTTTCCAGTCGATCACGAGCCTGACATCCACAGGTGAGGCGGCCCAGCTTGCCAGGGCAATCATGGCACTTCCCTCTTTTTGATACACTGTGGCTAACACTTGATCATTGTCGGTTTTTACCGGGCAATCACTCTTCCAGTAGCCTATCATTTTCGAATCGGTGATACCGAAGCGGTCCCATATTTTCCAGACGGGCCGCGGGTCACATTTCACACGGTTGGTGGTCCACCCAAGCCGGTTGGTCATGCCGTAGAGCGTACCACGCCAAAGATTGCCACCAGCATGAAGCATCTCCCCCATCAATCCGAAGGGGATTCCCGAGACTTGAATCAAATATTGATCAGGGGTCATGGCATCATAATGAAAACTTTCCCCAAACCATGGACGGTCGATATATGGCAGAAACTCCATATAATGGTTCACGCAACCTTTCGAAAACCCGGTATTGGAATGTAAGTCGATCAGGCAGCCGGGCTTCGCCTCGGCCATCACTGCGCGCACGCGCTGAAGAATCGTGCGATCATAACTAACATCGTCGAGGTAAATACCATCAGTATCCATGTTGCGCACTAACCAGCCATTGCCCTCGACATAGTAATTTTGCCAACGAGAGCGAGGATTGCCACTGGTGACAAATGCAGCATCCGGCGGTGAATCGCCGAAACGCTGAAACCATGCCGGACGGTAGCCGTCAATCATATGTTCTTGGCACCAAGAATATCCACCACCGCCACCAGGAGCGATAACTTCGTCTCCCAGACTACGCAATGCCCACAGCTCGGGCACCATACTGGTCAACTCACGCACCGTGTTATAAACCTTCACCTTGACCTGCTTGGAGTGCATTTTTTTTGTGAACGCGCTGAGTTCTTTGGTTCGAATAAACGGGTAGTTGATATAAGGGTTGAAAATGGATGCGTGGTGCAGGTTCACCACATTGACACCGAGTGCAAGATTGGCCTCTGAGGGTTCAGGGTCATTACCGCGACCATCCTTAAGCCAGTTGTCACCGGTATGATAGTATCGGGTTTTAAAATGAGTAGGGGGATCGAGCGGTTTGAGAGGCGTTATCAGCAATGAAAATTCAAACGTCATCGGGACACCTGCCTTCAGTTTTCGAGACCCGCTAAAGACCGTGGCCGTGACGGATCTCCCTTGTTCTATGATTTTGAGCCCCCCCTTGCCACGGTTTCCCCAAGTTGTCGGAGGCTTAGGATGATAGAGACTGAGCATGGGCCCCGTGTAAGATCCGCCCAATAATTTACAGTGCAACCCCGCTTCCGTAGAACCCAGCCAGAAGCTGTTGTAAGGACCTTTCCAGTTCCAAGAAAAATCTTTGGGTCGCACACCCCCGTCATGCCCCGCACCAACAATATACTGTGCAGCCTCGGGCTGCATCGGCAACTCCAGGCGAACATCCTTGAGATCCATATCATGGCTCGGTGTGTAAGTCATACTGTAGCGAACATGGCCGTCATATTCCATTTCTCCGTTGCAGCTAAGAACGCCGAAGGTGCCCTTGGAATCAGTTTTCCACGCGACACGTGCCTGTGTCTGTTGAGTCCATTCCGACTTACCAGAAGTGAAGGATAAAGGGCCGGCAGTCGACTCAATGGTAAAACGGATCGGACTTTGAAGCACGGGCACGTCACCACTACGAATGGAGGCCGGTAGCCCACCTTTACCCAATTTGAGAACACGTCCTACACAGGAAACAGCAGAACCCTCTACTTCAAGCGCTTGGTAGGGCGCAGGAATCGTATCGCTGCTTCCAGCTGTCGAATTAAGCCATCGTAGTCGAGAATGCCGCCACGGTTCATTATCACCTCGCTCAGCAATCACCTCAGGTAATACCTTGATCCTAACCTCAATCTTTTGCGGTTCCATATGATCCGCCCTGACATCGATTGTCCCGGCATAAACTCCGACAGCTTGATCCTTGGCAATATCAACACCAAACCAAAGAGCTTGGATCTGGCCGACCGGAACATGAACAACCTTAGTGAAGGGCTCGCCCATGCTATCGATTCCTCCCAAATTAAAACAGGTCAGTGCCGATGCCTGGATGACAGCCCCCGATTCGTTACGCAAATCGGAAAACTGCACAGAAACATTGTCCGCTTTCTTTGAAGATGCAAACAACCCTAACTGGAAAGTGAAATACTCATGTCGCTGAGCCTCACCAGCCAATGAGGTTTCTGGCCCCCTCATGACCCAACGTAAGGGAAGGTCTCTCCGCATTCTGATCGTGTGAACCCGGTCTTCAGGGAAAATCAACAACGGCTGGGAGTATTGTGCCTGAAGCCCCTTTGTTTCATCCTTGGAAGCAATCACCTCCATTGGAAAAAAACTATCGGACGCAGTACGAGCTTGAAATTCGATCACCTCAGCGGTCGGCAATCGGCTCCATGCCCCCTTCGGCAGATCCTTGTCCCCAAGCTTGTTTTTTTTAAGCCACTCCGTGTCTGCTCCACAACGGTATGGCAAGTAAGCGGATTTATCGTTCGGGTTGCGATAATTCCTCATCGGAAGGTAGTAGACAAAATAGTCCCCCGCGGACGCCTCAAAAACAATATCACATGCCATACGGTTCACGCTGGTCCGAACCACATTGTTGACCTTTTTTCCGCTAGCCACATGAATCACGATAATTTGACGCTTTTCCATCCCCTTCATCTGCAATCTCCATGGTAAATGCGCGTGAACCGCAGGGGCTGACGCCTTAACACGAATTTTCGCGCGATGGGCTCCGAGCTCTAACGGCCACATTGTGGACGCGACGCTGTAGGCGACTTCTGGCTCAGAGAGCTGAGGTTTTAAAGCTCCCTTTGCTAGAGCTATCACAGGGAATGTGATCAACCCCACGGCTATGGCGACGCATACGATATTACCCTTTGCAAACAGAGTCATAATCAATGGCGGTGTTTTACAATACTGGAACATAAATAATGTTTTTTAATGATACTATAATCAATTCAATTGGAGGTTTCCCTTGCAAAATAATCCTTAATTTTATCTCTGGTTTTCCCTTTGATTTGAGGAATAAACCAAGCGTCTGTGTTTAAGATACTAGGGAATTTGATGTTTCTTCGATACGAAAATCGAGATGCACTGGCGGCACACGTTTTTTTCGAGCTATTTGTATAGCCTCTTCATACGGAACCCCCTTCTCAACTTCTATCTTTTTACCTTGAATCCCAAACCACAGATCGGTGAGGTCTCTGGCACCTTCGCGAATCGAAGCAAAACTTCGTTCCAAAGCGGTTTCAACGAAAGAATAATTTCCTAGAGCAAAAGCAACCTTGGCCGCCATGAGATGCATGCTGTCCTTGAGTTGAAAATCCTCAGACAGTGTCTGGTAAAACGCCCACGCCTTTTGCTGCTCTCCTGCGTTATATAGCTCCGTTAAATATTCAAAAGCAAACGAGACATCAGGATTACCATTGGCCACGGCACAATCCCAGGCACTTTGGTATAAATGGAGTCCCTGATCCTTCTCACCACGGCGGATGGCTGCGACAGCTAAATTACGCCATCCCCAAGAAGAAGGACCAATACTTACTGACTCCTCCCATGCTGCCACCGCTCCGTCCTCATCCCCATGTTCGAACTTCATCACCCCGAGATGCAACAAGGCGAAGCTGTTCGGGATGCCCCATTGGAATAAGGATTTCTCCAACATTTCAGTCCACTCAGCCTGAATCATCCACTCACCGGGTTCATGTTGAGGCACCGGATCAGGAAAGGTTCCTTTTTCCAATAAATCCAGCCACTTCTGCTGCTCCTCACCCATGGTGCTCTCAGGAAATAAAAATGCCGATGGAAAGCCGGTCTCACCCGCTGCCTGAAGTCGTTTTGCCTCAAGCGCCCCCCAACCAGAAGCATGATGCAGCATTTCAATAGGGGCGGCATCCGCAAGATCAGCACATTCCGCTTCTCTCAGCGATTGATCACTCACGCTTTGTTTAAGGGAAGTATCCACGGCTTGCCATGCCTCCAGCCAATCCGAATGGTGTACTTTGCCGGAATCCGCTTCAAGATATCCAAATGCTTGTGTCCATTGCCACTGAGAATGACCCGGCATCTGAACCGTGTGCTGCTGAGTAGGGGCAAGACCAGCCTGAATCTCAATATACGGTTTCCCTGAATCCGAGAGGAAATTTTGCCAATGCGTCCCTCCCTGATGAGTCCCCCAAGAAAATAATTTCCTGACATTAAGCGGATGGGTGGAACACTCGACAAAGCCGCTCCCCTCCCCATCCAAGGCTGCTTGCCATGGCAAGGCCACGTCTTGGCATTGATAAAAGAACTCACAGGTTAGATTAATATTAGCCGGATAAGTCCCATCCTGACCGTGAATCGGAGGCATCCCAGGCAATGCAGTCTGCCCGTAAGAAAGTCCACCATTGCGGTAATCCACAAAAATCGACTGCTGGGCCGGAGCTAAAACACGCATACCCTCGCTTTCCACAATCGCAACATTGGTCCACCAGTACATCGGAACATCATCATCGTTTGGATTAACCACACGGGTGAATGCATGAAGAAATTTAGCCCCGGAGGGCAAATGAAAATCAATTTGCCACAGCAAGCCCTTACAGCGATCAAAATCGTATATCCGTAAACCTTGCGATCCATCCAGCCCATTAATAGCCGCAGCAAAAACTGGCGAACATGTATGGAAAGCATGACCAAACTGCCCGATGTTCCACTCAATCCCACCAGCAAACCAAGCATCTCGCAGAGCTAAATTTGCAGGCTGGAAAATAGAGTTTTTAAACAACAACTCGCGCTGTGTAGGCTTGTGAAAAAATGAAATGAGGCGCCCCCCGAGCTCTGGCAAAAAGGTGGCCTTCAAGTTCTCATTTTCCAGCACAATGGATTGAAAATCTCGAACCTCACGCTCACGAGAATAACGATCCTGCATGCGGTATGGCAAAACACGACGACCACAATTTTTACCTATATCCAAAGCCATCTCATCTGGAAGAGAACCAAGAGCGGTAACCGGCATATCGACCTCTTGATCACGAAAGACAGCTTGTGGGTTTTCACCTCCTAGACAAGCAGCCAACCAAGGGTAGGTTTCCGAATATAAGGAACTCATATGAATAAAGAATTAATCGACTCATCTTTGATGTAGCACGAAAAATCGGCTTCAATTTTCCAAGTAATCCTTTCGTTTTTTAGCAATCACCAGACAATCCATAGCATCGCATGTTGCAAAACAGTCTTCGGTCGCTGTGGCGGCACCCCATATCTTAGCATAAAAAAATGGGCGGGACTACAGGATTGCCTTCGGCTGTGCAAGTGAGCAGAAATGATAAACATTTCTGATACAAGAAAACGTGATACTCGAGGCTTCGCCATGCGCTCGAACTTCGTTCTCATCCTGTAGGCCCGTACAAAAAAAGGAACCGCCTCATCGACGATTCCTTTTTTAAATGGTCGGGACTACAGGATTCGAACCTGCGACCTCTTCACCCCCAGCGAAGCGCGCTACCAAACTGCGCCAAGTCCCGATATTTTCACCTGCGAACAGGCGGGCGCAATTAAGCCCAACACCCCGAAATTGGCAAGCATAGATTTTACGTCTTTCTTGCCATCCCTCCACCTCCTGTTGAAGTCGGCGGTGAAATTGATTGGCAAAGCCATGATTTCATGCCATTTCCTCCTTCCCATGAAACGTGTCAAGATAGCTATCATCGGAGCCAGCGGCTACACAGGACTGGAACTTCTACGCCTCCTGCTCACCCACCCACACGCCGAACTCGTCTGTGTTACGTCACGTCAGAACGCGGGTCGTAGCATCGCCGAGCTGTTCCCACGTTTCTCCGGAGCCACGGCAGCCGAACTCACCTTCATCACCCCGGACGCCGAGTCCGTGGCCGCCACCGGAGCCGAAGTCGCCTTCCTCGCCCTGCCCCACGGCGTCGCTGCCGGGTATGCCTCCAGCTTGCTGGAAAAAGGCCTGCGCGTGATTGACCTCAGCGCCGACTTCCGACTCGAAGACCCCGAAGTCTACAAAGAATTTTACGATGCCGATCACCCGGCGCCCGAACTGCTCAAGGAAGCTGTCTATGCACTTCCCGAGGTGCACCGCGAAGCCATCCAACAGGCCCGGCTGATTGCCTCTCCCGGATGTTATCCGACCAGCGTCAGCCTGCCACTGATCCCACTACTCAAAGAAAAGCTCATCGATCCGGCAACGATCGTCACCTGCTCCATGTCGGGCGTCAGTGGAGCCGGCCGCAAAGCCGACCTGTCACTGATTTTCTGTGAATGCAACGAAAGCCTGCGGGCTTACGGTATCCCCAAGCACCGCCACCTCTCCGAGATCGAGCAAGAACTCAGCAAAGCCGCCGAAGAGAAAGTCTATCTCTCGTTTACGCCCCATCTGGTCCCCGTACACAACGGAATCCACACCACAAGCAGCGCCCGACTCATCGGAGAGCCCGAAGCCGTGCAAGCAGCCCTCGAACAGGCCTACGGTGAAGAATACTTCGTTCGACTACTCGGAAAAGGCGGCTGCCCGGACACCAAAAATGTCACCCGAACCAATTTCATCGACATCGGCTGGAACTACGACCCGCGAACTTGCCGGGTGCTCTTACTCAGCGCTGAAGACAATCTGGGCAAAGGAGCCGGCAGCCAGGCGGTGCAAAGCTTCAACCTCATCTGTGGATTTTCTGAAACTGCCGGGTTGCAAAATTTCTAAAGCCAGCCAAGCTGGAGGTTCGCTATGCCTATCAGAGCTGCCATCAAAAAAATCAAAGGGGGTGTCTGCGCCCCCAAAGGGTTCCATGCCTGCGGGATCAGCGCCGGCATCAAAAACCCCGATGATCCGCGACTCGACCTTGCTCTGATCTACTCCACCCACCCGTGCAATGCCGCCGGGACCTTTACGACCAACCGCATCAAAGCAGCCCCGGTCAAGGTCACCCAGGCCTACATGAAGGCCGACTCCATCCAAGCCATCGTGGCCAACAGCGGCAATGCCAATGCCTGCACCGGAGTCCAGGGGATCAGCGACACCCGCAAAACAGCCAAAGCCATCGCCAAAGGCTTGGGACTTCGCCAGAGGCAAGTGGCCGTTTGCTCCACCGGAGTGATTGGCCTGCCCATGCCCATGGGACGAATCGAACCCAAACTCCCCGACTTGATCGCGGGCTTGGGAGAAAAAAACGGAGAGGATGTCGCACGCGCCATCATGACCAGCGACACCTGTAAAAAGGAAATCGCAATCTCCCTGGATATCGGTGGCCACCGGGTGAAAATCGGGGCCTGCGCCAAGGGGGCTGGTATGATCTGCCCGAACATGGCAACCATGCTCTGTTTCATCACCACGGACGCCAACATCAGCAAGTCCTGCCTGCAGAAAGGCGTGCTCGAAGGCGTCGAAACCTCCTTCAACCGGATCACCATCGATGGCGACATGAGCACCAACGATACGGTCCTGGTTCTCGCCAACGGCCAAAGCGGCATGCCTCCGATCAAGCGCAACAGCAAGGAATGCAAGATGATGCGCGCCGCCATTCAATACATTATGCTGCGCATGGCGAAGGCTCTGGTCCGAGATGGCGAGCGGGTCACCAAGTTTGTCACCGTCGAGGTCAAAGGCGCCCGCACCTACAACGACGCCCAGAAAGTGGCCGAGGCAGTTGCCAACTCCGCCCTCGTCAAAAGCTCCTGGAACGGAAACGACCCGAACTGGGGACGGATCATCCATGCCGTCGGCTACTCACGTGCCATGGTTCGTGAAGAACTCATCGACATCCACATCAACGGCAAGTCCGCCTGCCTGGGAGGGATGCAGTCGAAAACATCGATGAAAACCCTGCGCAATATCGTTGCCAAAGATAGCTTCACCATCACCATCAATCTGAATCTTGGTAAAGCCGAATACGAAGTTTACTCAAGCGACCTCTCTCCGGAGTATATCGATTTTAATCGCTCTGAGTATGCCTACTGGAAGCAGGCGAGGAAAGACGGCTTGGCATAATGCCTCCGAAACACAATCCCGCCCACCTATTCCCTTGACTTCTGCGGCCGGACAATCAATCGTTAGCTCCAGTCATGAGTAGTCCCCAAGATGCCCGCTCCTTCAAACGCGTGATATTAAAACTCAGTGGGGAGGCACTGAGAGAACCCGGCAGCAAAGACAACATTTCTCCGGAAATCGTCGAGCGAGTCGCCAAAGAAATCAAACTCGCTCTCGATACCGGAGTGGAAATTGGCGTCGTCTGTGGTGGCGGCAACTTCTGGCGTGGTGCCAGCGCCAGCGCCCGCGGTATGGACCGGGCAACCGCCGACTACGTGGGTATGCTCGCCACCGTGATGAATGCCCTGGCCTTGCAAAGTGCCCTCGAGGCCGAAGGCGTAAAATGCGTGGTGCAGTCGGCGATCGAAATGAAGAATGTCGCAGAACCGTTCATTCGCCGCAAAGCCAACCGTCACCTCTCGAACAACTTTGTGGTGATTTTTGCCGCGGGAACCGGCAGCCCGTTTTTCTCGACCGATACCACGGCTGCCCTGCGCGCTAGCGAAATGGGAGCAGACGCCATCATGAAGGCCACCATGGTCGATGGGGTGTATGACTCCGATCCGAAGAAAAACCCTGAGGCCGTCCGCTACGAAACCGTTACCTTCCACAACTGCCTGGCGGAAAATCTCAAGGTCATGGACTCCACCGCATTCACCCTCTGCATGGACAACGACATCCCCATCATCGTCTTCGATATCGGAGGATGTGGCAACATCACCAGCGCACTTTCCGGTGACGACATCGGCACCATCATCCACAAAGGCTAGCAGCCACCATCATTCTCTATTTACTATTTAACACTCACTATTCAAATACCATGGATCCAACAACCGCGCTCAAAGAAACCGAAGAAAACATGCAGAAGGCCGTCGAATACCTCGGCCAGGAATTTGCAGGCGTCCGCACCGGCAAGGCCAACCCCGGTCTGGTCGAAAATATCGATGTGCACGTAGCCAGCTATGGCAGCACCATGAAAATCAAAGGCCTCGCTGTGGTCACCGTGCCCGAGCCACGGATGATCATGATCCAGCCATTTGATCCATCAACAGCCAAAGACATCGAAAAAGCCATTCTCGAAAGCAAAACCGGCCTCAACCCAGCCAACGAAGGCAAGCACCTGCGCGTGCCCGTGCCCGAACTTTCCGAAGAACGCCGCAAAGACATGGTCAAAATGGTCAAAGGCCAAGCTGAAGATGCCCGTGTCCGTATCCGTGGCGTGCGCAAGGAAGGAATGGATTCCGCGAAAAAAATGAAGTCCGCCAACGAGCTCACCGAAGACGGACAACGCGACTTCGAAAATGATGTTCAGGAACTAACCAATAAGTATATCAAACAAATCGATGAGCAACTCGCCGTCAAGGAACAGGAACTGATGACCGTCTAATCAAGCACCTTCCTCTGCACCATTCATTAAGCGCAGGCAGGCATGTCTGCGCTTTTTTATTCCTCCCCCAAGTTCATCCGATCACTCTCGGAGGATTGAGCCAATCCTCCCTACCGTTTGCCATCCGTCAGCACACCCTCAGCACCCAAGCTTCGCTCCTCCCTCAAGCAATTTACGACACCTCATTATGGAAACATCCTACACTCCCGACCCTCTTCGCTACGACGGGCGCATGCCCTACCGCCGCTGCGGTCAGTCCGGTCTCAAGCTGCCAGCCTTGTCCCTTGGATTCTGGCACAACTTCGGCGACGTGGATGACCAGAGCGAGGCCCGCGCCATCATGCACCGGGCGTTTGACCTCGGCATCACTCACTTCGATTTCGCCAACAACTACGGTCCACCTCCCGGATCCGCCGAACGCAACTGCGGCCAAATTCTCACCCGGGACTTCACCAAATACCGTGATGAATTAATCATCTCCAGCAAAGCCGGCTACCTCATGTGGGACGGCCCCTATGGAGAATGGGGTTCACGCAAAAACCTGCTCGCATCTCTGGATCAATCGCTCGACCGCCTTCAGCTCGATTACGTCGATATCTTCTATTCCCATCGACCCGACCCTGAAACTCCGTTAGAAGAAACCATGGGAGCACTTGCCACCGCCATCCAACAAGGCAAGGCACTCTACGTCGGCATTTCCAACTACCCTGCCGAGATGGCAGCTAAGGCAATTGACATCCTAGCTGAGATGGGGGTGCGCTGCCTGATCCACCAACCACGCTACAATCTGTTCGACCGCTGGATCGAAGGAGGACTCACAGATGTGCTCACCGAAAAGGGCGTGGGCTGCATCCCCTTCTCCCCGCTCGCTCAGGGCATGCTCACCAGTCGCTATTTGGATGGCATCCCGAAGGATTCCCGAGCTGCCAAAGAACATGGATTTTTACAACAGGACATGGTAGAAGAAAAAATCGATGCCATCCAAGCGCTCAACCGCATTGCTCAACAACGCGGCCAATCGCTCGCTCACATGGCCCTTGCATGGATCCTGAATCACCCCGCGGTTACCTCCGCTCTGATCGGAGCCTCCAGTGTCAAACAACTGGAAGAAAACGTCCGCTGCCTTGAACAACTTAATTTCAGCGATGAAGAACTCAAGGCGATCGACGCCGCTTGCATCCTCTAATACCACTCCGCAAAACAGACGAGACGATTGATCGTTGTTGAGGTATGTGGAAAAGCACTGCGTGATCCATGAGAGTTCCGGATGTTTTACTACTTGATATAAAAAGCACCAGAGCTCTACCAGAGAAACGGGCTAGCGAAATCGGAAATCCGACACGTCCCCATCTCATAAAGTTCAAGACCAAGCATTTCAAACGGCAGCAGCATAAAAGTCTGCTCACCAGAGGCCAGTCGCCAAGCTTAGTCTTATACCAAGGCTCACATTACACGACAAAAATTCAGGTAGCTTGAATAAGCTCGTCGCTTTTTAGCCACCTGAAGAATTCATCTATCAGAGCTTCATGCTTTTGTGGTGCAGTTACCATCGTGGTCAAGCGCCCCAAACCGTAATTGTAGTGG